>PMWT01000247.1 GCA_003166025.1 Acidimicrobiaceae bacterium
CGATCATCCCGAGGTAGGAGTTGCCGAGCCCGTAGTTGCGCACGATGAGCACGTACAACGGGATGATCAGCAGCTGAAATGGGACCATCAGCAGCAACAGCATCATGACGAACAACAGGCTGCGCCCACGAAAATGCAGTTGGGCCAGCGCGTAACCTGCTAGCACGCCAAATATGACGGTAGCCAACAGGACGCCGCCGGTGAAGATCCCGGAGTTGATAAGAGCCCGGCCCAGGTCCAGTGCGGCGTTGACCTCGCTGTAGTTGTGCAGTGTGAGGTTGCCCGGTTGCGGAAGTGCACCGCTCAGTGACTGGTTCTGCGTCTTTTGCAACGAGCCAACGATCATGTAGTAGAAGGGGAAGACGAACACCAGCGCGCCGACCAGCAGCAGGGCTAGGCGCCACCACCCACGCGGGGTGCGCGGCTCGTCCTCGACGACGTCGTCTGGTGCGACGGTGCTCTCGTCCTCGGTGCGCGTCGCCGGGGTCATGCCTGGTGCCTTTGCAGCAACCGTTGGGCGGCGACGACCACCAGTACCAAGAGGACCAGGAGGACCCCGAGGGCCGAGGCGAAGTCAGGGTGGTTCTGTTCGATGCCAGTCTGGTACATCAGCAGCACCGGCGAGGCGGACTTGCCGCTCGGGCCTCCGCCGGCTGTCAGCAGGTAGGGCTCGGTGAACAGGTTCGCGCCGACAATGATCGCCAGCAGCGTGATCAGCGTAGTAACCGTCCGGACACCGGGGACCGTCACTGCCCAGAGCCTGTGCCACCACGACGCCCCGTCCATAGACGCGGCCTCGTACAGCTCCTTCGGGACGTTTTGCAGCGCGGCCAGGTAGAGCAGGATGAAGAAACCGAGCTGTTTCCATGTGACGTACACCGCGACCGACGGCATCGCCCAGTTCTGGTTGACCAGCCAGGACGGGACCGGCGCCAGTGGCCCGAGCACGGAGTTGACCACTCCGGTGCTGTTGAACATGAACAGCCACACCGCCACCATCGCCACGCTGGCTGTCACGTACGGCACGTAAAAGCAGGCGCGGAAAAAGGCGCGGAACGGGATGAGCGAGTTGAGCGCGCTGGCCAGGAGCATCGACAGCCCTACTGTGAGCGGCACGTTGATGACCAGGAATATCAGGATGTTGAGGAGAGACTGGCGCACGGCAGGGTCGCTGAGCACGGCTCGGTAGTTGGCGAACCCGACGAACGGCCGAGCCACGCTCATCCCGGGGGCAGTGAAGAAATAACTGTGGAACGATATCCACACCGACAGGCCCAGGGGGTAGGCGAAGAGCACGGCAATGAACAGCGCGTACGGCGCGCCGAAGGCTAGCCCGATCGGCTGGCGGCCGAGCGCGACCCGCCCGAGCCGCTTCACCAGGGGCTCGGGCGCGCTGGGCGGAAGTTCCGACTCCAGTTCCACCACGGACGGGCGCGTGCGGGGCGGAAGTTCCGCCTCCACTTTCATGACAGACCTGCGCGTGCGGGGCAGAAGCCCCGCCTCCAGGGCGGGAACTTCGGGCTTGGGGATGAAGTGCTAGTCATGGCTCTGAGGTCAGGGCGACGAGTTGCTGGCGACGAGCTTGTTGATCGCCGCCGAGGCGCTGGCCAGGGCGGCGTCGGTGCTCCCCGAGCCAAAGATGACCGCCTTCGACCAGTCGTTGCGGAAGACCTGCCAGACTTCGATCGAGTTCGAGACGTAGGGGCAGTCGATTATGTGGGCTGACTCCACCGCGAAGTCTATGTAGTCGGGGTTCGCCTTGAAATAGGACGCGTACAGCTTCTCTAGCCCCTGGCGCATCGGCATCTGGCCGGTTAGGGACAGCAGCTTGCCGTCCGCGCTTTCGCTGGTGGTGAACTTCAAGAAGTCCCACGCCGTCCCGCGGTTCTTGCACGAGGCGTACATGCCGATGCTCTTGGCGTCGCTGAACGTCGGGACCGTGTAGGAAGTGTTGCCCTTCGAGGTCGGGAGCGGCGCCACGCCGTAGTTGACCTTGGGTGACCCCTCCTTGCCCTGGTAGTCGGCGATGGCCCACGGCCCGACGATGGCCATGGCCGCAGTGCCGTCGGCGAACGGGTCTCCGGTGTAGGTTTCGTTGCCGGCCAGTTTCTCCTTGTACAGCTGCGCCCAAAACGCGGCGACCGCCTGCCCGGCGGACGAATCGAAGGTTGCCTTCCCGTTCTCGACCAGCAATTTCCCGCCGCTCTCTGCCGCGTACAACGGGTAAAAGTCGTACCAGGCCTCGTAGAACTCGCTCGACGGCGACGGGTCGATGGCCAACTTCGCCGCACCAGAGGACACCAGCTTCTTGGCGGTGGCCAGGAACTCACTGTAGGTAGCCAATGGCGGGTTGGTGGTGCTGATACCCGCCTTGGCGAACTCCGTCTTGTTGTAGAAGATCACGACGGGGTTCGACTTCCACGGCATCTGGTAGAACTCGTTGTCGGGCGACTTGTACATGCCAGCCAGCGCCCCGGTGCGCGCGTAGATGTAGCTGACAGCGCCTGGGAAGCTGTTGAGCGACACCAATCCGCCCATCGCCTCAAAGTCGGGCACCGCCGCCGGGGCCGTGTTGTAGATCAGGCAGGGTTCGCTGCCTGCGGTGATGGCGGCCTCGATGACCTCCTCTGACGACTCGGCAGCCGGGATCTGCTGCCCGGTGACCTTCTGCGACGGGTACAGGTGGTTCCAGGCCGCGACCTCCTGCTCGCCCCAGGTGATCTCCTGGGCGTTGTTGGAATACCAGATGTTGATCGGACCGTAGGAAAGGGGGGCGGGCTTAGCCGACGCCACCGCGCTCCCGCCAAGAGCGCTCAAACCCAGGCTCAACGTGAAAACTACGACAACTGTGGCTCGTAGCTTCACCCGTGCCACAAACGACGATCGGACAGGAACCATGGCAGCCTCCCACCTCAAACGCTACGAATGTCGCGTTACCAGGGTCTGGAGCACCGCCCCCCGAGCTATCGCCCAACTAGCCCAACACGTCGGGGCATTTCTCGTGTCACGGACACGCTACACCCCGCGGAGCAATTGTCAAGAACTCCGGGGCCGGGCTGTGCCAGCCGCTCGGCTCTCACGGCCAGTTCACCGGCGAGCGCGAGGAAGAGGGTGTGCTGAAAGCGCCGTCGAGGCTGCGCAGGGCTGACCGCGGTCTTCTGCCCTACCCGTCATGTAGCGGTGCGCTCCCTGGAGCGACCGTCCCGCTCTCGTAGGCGAGCACGACGGCCTGAACGCGATCGCGTAGGCCGAGCTTGGCCAGGACGCGAGCTACGTGCGTCTTGACTGTCGCCCCAGACACGACGAGTTCGTCAGCAATCTCTGCATTGGACAGTCCTCGGGCGATCAGGTGCAGCACCTCGAGTTCGCGCTCTGACAGTTGGGCGAGTGCCGGGGGCGGCGCGGGGGCGCGGGGTCGCTGGCGTAGGAACATCAAAACCCGTGGTGGGCCAGCGGGCTTGGCGTGGAGGATTTGGCGGGTCGCCTCCAGCCCGTCCATTCGCGGCATCCGGATGTCCATCAGCACGACATCGGGGTGGCAGCGCCGGACGGCGTCCACGGCGTCCACGCCGTCCTTGGCCTCGGCGACGACCCGAAAGTCTGGCTCTGCTTCGAGGATCATCCGGAAGCCTGTGCGCACGAGCGCCTGGTCGTCTGCGATCAGGATCAAGGTGCTCATGCTGTGAACGCTCGCTCCAGCGGCAACCGGCAACGGACGGTGAACTCCCCAGGCTGGCTGTCCAGCACGTCTAATGCCCCCCCGTAGAGCCTGACGCGCTCGGACACCGATCGCAGGGCCTCGCCGCCTTCTGGTAGTGACGTGCCGCCCCGAACCTCGAGCTCGAGCCGCTGGGGCTCGTACCGCACGGTGATGTTCGCGTGCTCCCATCCCGCGGTAGCGCCGCGTTCGAGCGCAGTTTCGATCACTCGGTAGCTCACGAGGTCTATCCCCGGCGTGAGCTCGATCGGGTCCCCGTCGGTCCTCAGCTCGCACACGAGGCCCCTGGGGCGCAGCGCACCAGCAAGCTCGGGTAGCTGCTCGAGGCCCGGTTGGGGACTGAGCGCTTGGGGGTCGTCGTCCTTGCGCAACAGCCCGAGCAGCCGGCGCATCTCGGCGAGCGCCTCGCGGCCGGTCTGCTCCACGTTCAGGATCGCCTCGCGGGCGCGATCAGGCTCTGACTGGAGCGACCGCCGGGCGCCGCCTGCCTGTACGACCATCACGCTGACGCTGTGGGCGATGATGTCCTGCAGTTCGCGGCCGATCGTCAACCGTTCGTTCGCGATCGCGGCCCGCTCGCGCGCCGAGCGCCGCGAACGCATCGGCGCGACGGTTGCGTTCACGCACGAAGCGACCCACCAGCCACGGAAGCGTGAAGAACCCGATCAGCACGACCAGCGCCCCACTCCAGCCGCCGGTGCCCCCGACGTCGGTCAGGTATATCTCGACGAGCTGGTCGACGGCTAGTAGCACGAGAGCGAGCCCAGCCGACATGAGGCTGGGGCGCAGCTCGAGGCAGGCGCCGGCGCCGTAGCCGCACAGGATAAGGCCCAATACCCAGCTCGAGGTGGGCAGGAGGTCTAGCTGTCCATGGAACGGCTCCTGCAGCAGGAGGACCACCGAGATGCCGATCACGGCAGCGGCCGGGTACCGCCGCCGCACGGCGATCGGCGCCGCGAACGGGACCGCGAACAGCACCGTGGCCAGACGGTCCGAGACCCCCTGTGCGAGCGACGCTTCGAGGATGAGGGCGAGGGCCAGCACAGCGGCGGCCAACGCGTCGACCGCGTGAGGGTCGACCCTCCGGGCTCGGTGCACCAAGGCGCTCATGCGGGGCTCTGGGCGAACAGCGGGATCCGAGCGCGGACGATGAAGCCGCCGCCCGGCACGGGACCGGCATCGAGGCTTCCGCCGTGCAGCGTGGCGCGCTCTCGCATGCCGTCAATCCCATGTCCTCCCGGTCCGGTGACGGGTACGCTCGCACCCCTACCGGCATCGGTCACCTGTAGCTCGAGTGCGTCCGGGCTCCAGCGGACGTTGACCTCGGCCTCGGTCGGTCCAGCGTGCTTGAGTGCGTTGGTCAGGGCCTCCTGCACGACGCGATAGGCGCACAGGCTCAGTCCCGCCGAGACCGCGACCGGCTCGCCCTCGACTCGGATCGACGCGTTCAGCCCGGCAGAGCAGGTGCTCGAAACGAGCTCGGGGAGGTCTTCCAGGCCGGGCTGCGGAGCCAGCATACGCAGCTCCTCGCTGTCCGCCAGCACCCCCAGCAACCGCCGCATCTCGGCTAGCGCCTCCCGTCCGGCACGTTCGACCGAGCGCAACGACGTATCGGCCCGCAAAGGATCGCTGTCCATCACGATCCGCGCCCCCGCCGCCTGGATGACCATCACCGAGACACTGTGGGCGACCACGTCGTGGATCTCCCGCGCCAACCGCACCCGCTCTCCAAGCGCCGCCGTGCGAACGTGCAGCTCGCGCGCGGCGTCCAGCTCCTCGGCAAGCTCACGGGAGGCTCGCTCCCGGGCGGCCGCGGCGCGACGGGACCGTCCAACAACCCACGGCAGCACGACGAAAGCGATGCCGCCGAACAGCGTCGCCGGCAAGCTCTCCTTGGGCAGGGACACGATGGCGGCGAAAGCAAGCCCGAGCCCAAGCCCAAACCAGGAGCGCAGCCCCTGAAGAACGCACCAGATCCGTAGAACAGCAGGACCATGGCGATCAGCTCGAGCGAGCTGCCCTGGTCTGTGAGCCTACGGCCGTAGAGCGCAAGCGTCACGGCCGACCCGACTGTCACGATAACGAGTACCTGGAGTGCCCAGTGCCGGCGCACCGCGACGGCGGCGACGACAACGACCGCGATCACCGCCTGGACGCCGCGGGCATACTCGTGCGCAGCGGTCCAGATGTCAGCCTGTAGCGCGATCAGCAGGGCCCCGGCAACGAGATAGTCGACGCGGACCGCGTCAAGTCTCCGCGCCCGCACAGCCGCATCGCGAACAGCTGAGATCACACGCTTAACCTATCGCTGCCAGCTTCCGAGGGCGTCAGTACTCCGGGCGGTCCGCGGTCATCCTTCAGGACGATTTAGTCGACCGAGATTTATCATCGAGAACGACCCGGAATCGCCAATCCGGCCGACGACGGCGCCGGCCCCCTCTTCTAGGTTGTGGCGGAGCAGGCCAAACCGACAGCCGGCACCTCCCGGCAAGGAAGGAAAAGATGCAAGTCCGCAAACTCATCTTCGCTGTCGCGGCAACCCTCGCCGCTTCCCTCGTACCGACGCTCATGATCGCCGCCGGTGCGAGTGCAACCGCCAAGACCGAACGCTTCTCGTTCGCCGACACGTCGACCAGCGCCGGACCGCCCGTCTGGAGCGTAATCGCAACAGGTGACTTCATCGCCGGTGGCACAGCCACCCTAAATAGCAAGGGCGACCTGGCGCTGCACTTATCCGCGGGCACGATCACGTTCCACACCGCTAAGGAAAACAAGAACGTCACTAAGATCCAAACAGCCACGGCCTGTAGCCAGGCACAATCCTCGCCTAGCGCCTACACGATCGCCGGTGGGACCGGTGCCTACCAAGGCATCAGCGGGTCAGGCCGGGCGACGCTCGACAACACGTTCGTCGAACAGGTCGTCAAGGGCGACTGCTCGAGCGCCTTTGCGGCCGTTCAAAGCTTGATCACCGCGAGTGGCTCGGTGTCGCTGCCGTAGGTACCGAGGGCTGGCGGGCGACCAGGCACGGTCGCCCGCTGGCCGACGGCGTGATCAACACGACATAGAAAGATCTCATCGGCGACCTGGTTTTTGGACCAAAGGGAGCCGTCAAGCCGGCTTTAGCGCAGCCGTTCTAGATAGCTGGTCGTGCCGGCGTTGTTGGAGGTAATGACCGCCGGGTATGGCCCCAGTAGCTGCCAGGCAGTGCCGACATCCATCGAGTCGCTTAGCGCCCCGGTCGACGAAAGGCGGTAGACGCACAGCGGCGCAGGTGAATTTGGTGAGGATGACTGGGGGCAGTCCCTGTAACCGTCACCGCCTAGCACCAAGGCTCCGGCCTGAGTGTCGACGATCCGCCCCGTACCGGGTGCGCTCCAACGGGCGACCAGTGCCAACGTCTTGTCGTTATAGCTGCTCATGGTGGCATCCTCACCTTGGCCCGCAGGCTCGATGACCCAAACCACGCCTCCGGCGACGGCATCGATGTACTGAACGCCCCCGCCCAGGCGGTTCGGGTGGTCGGCCATCTGGGGGCCAACCGTTGCCGCTCCATCAGCACCGAGACGGACCAGGACGCCAGAGTGCACGAAATAGACGAGCCCATCAGGGCCCAACGCCGAACTCGTGCCAATGGCGATCAGTTTGAGCCCGGCACTGGACGCCGCATTGACGTGGTAGATATCTATCTGGTTACCCATCACGATACTGATGAGCACCTCTCCGTTGAAAGCCGACACGGCCACCAGGTCGTTATCAGAGACGTTCGCGGTGCTGAACTTGGGCAGCGCCCAGCTCTCGACCCGGTTGCCCGTTTGGCGGTTAAACGCAGTGAGAGCGGTGTAGGTGGCGACGTAGAGGTTGTCTGTACCCGCGGCCAGGGCGTGGACGACGCCGCTTACATGCTCAGCAACGGTCGCGGGCCCATCTCCGTCGACAACCCAAACCACAGTGTTGTCGTTGTTGGTCACGGACGCCATGAAAACTGCTCCGTCCGGCGCCTCGGCCGGGGCGGCGGAGGAGAACATCTCGCCCGCAGTCGAGGGGAGCGTAATGCGGGCATAGATCTTGAGGGGGCCGGTAGGGGCGGCACTCGTTATGCCGCCCGCCCGCGCGACGGGGGCCGGCAACTGCAGAAGTAACGCCACGGCCGCCAACGCCATGGCACCGGTCCACGCCCGGGCTGTGCGGCCCGGCCGTTTGGACCCGCCCCGCCCGTCTATCGCCTCAGCCATCTCGTCCTCCTCCTGGGATCTTTACCTGGGCGACGCTGGTGTGCCTAGTGCTCGACGTGTAAGCAAACTCAACGTGCCCTCGTAGACGAAATTGCGGCACTATTGCGGCATGATCCTGGACAACGAGGTCGACGGTACCAAAAAACGGCCCCTGGGTTGGGAATTGAGCCGTGCCGCTCAGCTGACCTCACTACTTGGCCGGTGCCGGTTGCGGCCCGGTGGCCCCTCAGGCTGTTCCGTGCCCCGACGGGGAGGGTGGGGTGCTCCGACGTGGAGAAAGTCCGCTGGTGATAATTCGTGCTCAGCCAGCGCAACGCGGGCCAGGCGCGCCGGTACTAACTTTGGGCCCGTATGGTCCGCTGCCATCTATGGGTGAAGGGCAGGGTCCAGGGCGTTTGGTTCCGGGGCTCGTGTGCCGAACAAGGCTGCTTGCTCGGTGTTTCCGGCTGGGCCCGTAACCTGCCCGACGGCCGCGTCGAGGTACTGGCCCAGGGCGAGAAAGATGCCGTCGAGCGGCTGGTCGAATGGTGCCACCACGGACCGCCGACGGCCCGGGTGACCCGGGTCGAGATCCAGTACGAGCTAGAGGGCGAGGCCTTCGACGGGTTTGCTGTCCTCTGAGCCAGAGCGACGCCCGCGGCCAACACGGCTCGCCCGTCGGAACGGCCCGTCACCAGCGATGGTCTGGCGGCAGCCATGGCCTTCCGGCAGGTGCTGGGCGGACCAGGCCTCGGTGCCGGCTTTTCCCTTGACATGGACGGGTCCTTTCTGCCATTGTTCCTATCGAGTTGATAGATATGATTGGGAACCGTCGAGGCGGCGGCTTGAGAAGGGACGGAGCCTCATGACCAAGGAGAAGCAAAAATGACCGTTACCGACAGCCGTCCACGTTCGCTTGCCGCCCTGTCCGTACGCCCACTTTCCCCCGTTATCGGCGCCGAGATAGAAGGTGCCGACCTCGCCGACATCGACGACGCCGGTGTCGCCGCCGTCCGGACGGCGTTGCTTGAGCACAAGGTGCTGTTCCTCCGCGACCAGTCCTTCGGCCCGCACGAACAGGTTGCCTTCGCCCGCCGCCTCGGGGAGCTGACCGGTGGGCACCCCACACTGCCCTCCGAGCGGGGCAAGGAGCACATCCTCGAGCTCGATTCCCTTTTGGGCGGCCGCGCTGACCACTGGCACACCGACGTCACCTTTGCCGTCGAGCCGCCGGCGATCTCGGTCCTGCGGGCCGTGAAACTCCCCGCCCTCGGGGGCGACACGCAATGGGCCAGTACGGAGGCGGCCTACGAGCGCCTGCCCGAGCCCTTGAAGCGCCTGGCCGGCGACCTTCACGCCGTCCACACCAACGCTTATGACTACGGCCGTGCCGTCGCCATGCAGAGCGATGCCGATGAGGGTGCTCGGCGGCACCAGGAGCTGTTCACGCAGCTCACCTTTGAGACCGAGCACCCGGTCGTGCGGGTGCACCCCGAGACAGGGCGGCCGTCATTGCTCCTGGGGGGCTTCGCCCAGCAGATCGTCGGGCTGCCCAGCGACGTTTCGCGCGATCTTCTGCGTATGTTCGCCGGCTACGTGACCCGGCCTGAGCACATCGTCCGCTGGCGTTGGCGGGACGGGGACGCCGCCATCTGGGACAACCGGGCCACCCAGCACTATGCCGTCAACGACTACGGCGACGCTCACCGGGTGGTGGAGCGGGTGACGGTCTCAGGGGTGCGCCCCGTCGGCCTGGACGGCTGGCAGTCGCAGGCGATCAGGGGGGACAACACCTCTTACCAGGCGGGGAGGAGCGCGCCCGGGGCGGCCCCGGGGGACGAGGGAGCGTAAGCGTGGGCGCTCCCGTGGGCCGAGCCGGGGAGGACGTCTTGACCCGGTCTTGCCATAGGGGTAACAGGTAGGATAGGTTCCATCAAACGGATGGAATCTCTCCAGCCTTAGGCTGCCTGCCGTATACAGGAGGAAATCAATGTTGAGACGCGCGACTGCCGTCGCCCTTATAGTGATCGTCCCTCTGACCGGTGGCGGGGCCGCCGTCGCCCAGGCCCACAGGACGGCGGCCGCTCACCAGCTGCAGGGCCAGGCGCAGCTGCAGGCTAAGAAGAAACCCCAGCCCAAGGCCATCACCCTGGACGGCGCCGGCGCCAACTCTATCGACCCCTTCTTCGAGAGCGTCTTCTACGCCTACCACCAGGCCAACCCCAAAGTCACGATCAACTACGACCCGGCTGGTAGCAGTGTCGGCGTGACCGACGTCCAGGAGAACACCGTCGACTTCGGCGACAGCGAGATACCGATGGCGGCCAAGGACCTGGCCAAGGCGAAAGGGACCGTGCTGCAAGTGCCGGTCGACCTGGGCGGCGTGGCCATCAGCTACAACATCCCGGGGGTGGCCACCGGCCTCAAGCTCGACGGCCCGACACTGGCCGCCATCTACGACGGCGCCATCAACAACTGGGACGACCCTGCTATCGCCGCGGTAACGGGGGACTCCAAGCTCCCCAACCTCAAGATCGTGCCTGTCCACCGCGCCGATACCTCGGGGCCGGGCTGGGACCTGGACGACTACCTGATCGAGACGGCCCCCAAGTGGGTCGCCTCCATTGGCACGAGCAAACCCTCCAAGGCATGGCCCATCACCTTCATCGGAGTGGGGGAGCAGTTGAACAGCGGCGTGGCTACTTACATATCGCAGACGCCGGGCGCGATCGGCTATGTCGAGTACGGGTATGCGTTGAAGGCCAATTTCACCAACGCTGCCGTCCTCAATAGCGAGGGGATCTACCAAGCACCTTCGCAGGCCACGATCGCCCAGGCCGGCAAGACGGCTACGAAGTTGAGCGCCACTAATTTCTCCATAATCAACCAGCCTGGTTACGGCGTATACCCACTGGCTAATTTCAGTTGGACATTGCTTTACCAGAAGCAGGCCAATACGGCCAAGGGCGAAGCCTTGCAGGCACTTTTCAATTACGTCGTGACCACGGGCCAGTCCGAGGCTGCCCAGCTCGGTTATGCTCCTCTGCCCGCTAACGTCGTCGTCCTGGCGCAGTCGACATTGAAACAGTTGGAGACCTCCAGCGGGAAACCGCTGCCGTAACCGCGCCATTGGCTGCCTGACTTGAAGGTAGCCCGCTATCAAGCTGAAGGAATAGGCTCCTGAGCGAGATGGTAGAGATTCCCCCCAAGCCGGGGGATCAGGTCATCGCCCAAATACCTCCCCGGGACGGCCCGGGGCCTGAGGTCCAGCTCCTGCCTACGGGCACGAGCTCGGGGCCGGCCCCGGGCGTCCCGTTCGGCGCGGTCGAGAAAACGGCGGCGGAGACCCGGCATTTGTTGTCCAGCCGCCAGGCGTGGCGAGCGGGCCGGGGCTACGGCCCGGCCCGTTGGATAGGAGCGGGCGTTTTCGGCGCTGTCGTTCTCGCCATCGTCGTAAGCATCGTCACCGGATCGGCCCAGGCCTTCGTCCATTACGGGCCGAGCTTTGTCTGGTCCGGCACCTACTCGCCCAGTACCGGTCAGTATGGCGCCGGCCTGCTCCTCGTGGGCACCGTGGTCACCACCGGGGTCGCCATCATCATCGCCGCGCCCATAGGCCTAGGAGCGGCGGTGGCCCTGTCCGAGCTGGTGCCGTCCAAGATCGCCGGCGTTGCCTCCACTCTGGTCGAGCTGCTCGCTGCCGTCCCGAGCATCGTCGTCGGGCTCTGGGCCCTGCTGGTGCTGTCCCCCCTGTTCGCCCGGGACGTGGAGCCGTTCCTGCATTCGGTGCCCGTGCTGGGCCTGCTCTTCGGTGGGGAGGACCTGGGGCCGAGCATCATCCTGGCCGCCGTCGTGCTGGCCGTGATGACGCTGCCCACGCTGGTGTCACTGTCGCGTACCGCTCTGCGCGCCGTGCCCGTGGCTGACCGTGAGGCGGCCATGGCCCTGGGCGCCACCCGCTGGCAGGTCGTCCGCAAGGTCGTCTGGCCGGCCGCCCGTCCTGGTATAGCCGCCGCTACGACGCTGGCCGTGGGGCGAGCCCTGGGAGAGGCCATCGCCGTGGCCATGGTGATCGGCAACTCGCCCTCGTGGCCGCACTCGCTGGCGGCGCCGGGCGCCACGCTCGGGTCGAGCATCGTGAACCAGTTCTCTGAGGCGCAGCCGGGCCTTGGGACCAGCTCGGTCATCGCCCTCGGGGCGGTGCTGTTCGTCCTCACCGTCGTCGTGAACATCGGGGGGCAGGCGCTGCGCCGGGCCGGGCGGACTTCGGCGTCGGCACCCTACGTACTGCCCGCTCCAGCCGCTGTCCCGGGCTCGGCCACTGACGTTCAGCCCGTCACTGGTCAGCCCGGTGGCGGCCACGGCGGTCCTGGCTATTACGGCGCCGGAGAGGACCATTTCACTGCCCCCCAGAACACTTTGGGGCGCCGGCGCCGCTGGGGCCGCTCGGCCCAGTCGGTGTGCGTCCTGGCGCTCGTCTTATCCGCGTCACCGCTGGTCGCCCTCATCGCCTATACCGTGGCGCGCGCCGTACCGGCACTTTCGTGGGGCCTGCTGGTGCACCCGGTCACCCCGCCCTTCGTGCCCGGTGGCGGCATCTCCACAGCCATTGCCGGATCGGCCAAGACGGTGGGCCTGGCCCTGGTCATGGCGGCTCCGGTCGGCTTGCTCTGCGCCCTGTTCCTGTACGAGAGGGCCGGGAGGCTGGCGGGCACGATGCGCTTCAGCGCCGATGTGCTCAGCGGCGTCCCCTCCATCGTGATCGGGATCTTCGCCTACGAAGTAGTGGTGCGCCCGATGCACCACGCTTCGGGCGTGGCGGCGAGCATTGCCCTGGCCATCTTGATGTTGCCGATCATGGTGCGGGCCGACGAGGAGGCCATCAGGTCGGTGCCTGTCGACCTGCAAGAGGCGGGGGCGGCCCTGGGCGCACCCCGCTGGCGGGTCGTGAGAAGGGTCGTGCTACGCGGTTCTCTTCCGGGGCTGGTGGCCGGCAACCTCCTGGCCCTGGCCCGGTCGATAGGCGAGACGGCGCCGTTGTTGTTCACGTTGGCATCACCGACGATGGCCATGACGCTGCTCATCTACACCGATGGCGAACAGCCGTACTCTTCGGTCCAAGGGGTGGCCTGGGCCACCGCCCTGGTCCTGCTGGCCGCCGTACTGGCCTTGAGCATCCTGGCGCGCGTGATCGCCTGGTCACTTACGAGGAGGGCGAGATGACTGCTTTGCCGACGGACCTACTGACTGGGCCCGGCGCCGTGGGTACCGACGAGAGCCCGGCGCTCAGCTTTCGCGATGTCACCATCAGCTTCGGGCCCCATGTTGCTGTGCGGGGCGTGACCCTAGACGTGCAGGCGCAAAAGGTGACCACACTGGTAGGTCCGTCAGGGTGTGGCAAAACGACGCTCCTGCGGGCGGTCAACCGCCTTCACGACCACGCCGGAGGGCGGGTCGAGGGCAGCATCCGGCTGGGCGACCTCGACGTCTATGGACCGTCCACACCGGCCGAGCTGGTGCGCAGCCGGGTCGGGATGGTCTTCCAGCGGCCCAACCCGTTCCCGACCATGAGCATCTTCGACAACGTCGTGGCCGGGCTACGTTTCGCCGGGATAAGGAAACGCTCTTTCCTGCACGAGGCGGCTGAGGTCGCCCTGCGTCAGGCCGCCCTCTGGGACCTGGTCAAGTACCGCCTCGGCAACTCGGCGTTGTCGCTTTCGGGTGGTCAGCAGCAACGGTTGTGCATCGCCCGGGCACTGGCCGTGAGGCCCGAGATGCTGCTGATGGACGAGCCCTGTTCGGCCCTGGACCCGATTGCCACGGCCAAGGTCGAGCAACTGATCACCAGCTTGTCGCGCCAGGTGACCATCGTGCTCGTGACCCACAACATGTTCCAGGCGGCCAGGGTGTCCGACAACGTCGCCGTCTTGCTGATGGGGGAGGACCGGGTCGGGGAGCTGGTGGAGGCGGGACCGGCCGACCAGGTCCTGCATTCGCCCCACGACCCCCGGGCCCTCGCGTATGTGAGCGGCAAGGTCGGTTAGGGACCGGCACCTCACCCAAGCCGTGAGCCGCCTGGTTCTACACTGCGGGTTGTGCAGATTTCCGCGAAGGTCGATTACGGCGTGCGAGCGCTCCTCGTTATGGCCACTGCCCATGAGCCCATGACGGCCGATGCGCTGGCCACCGACCAGGGGCTCCCGTCAAAGTTCCTGGGAGTCATCCTGAACGACTTGCGCCGGGCCGGGCTCGTAGTCAGCCATCGGGGCCGTGAGGCGGGCTACAACCTGGCCAGGCCGGCGTCGGAGATCACCCTGGCCGACGTTATCCGGGCCCTGGAGGGCCCCCTGGCCCAGGTGAGGGGGCTGCGACCGGAGACGGCGACCTATCAGGGAGCGGCCAAGCACCTCCAGGACGCCTGGATCGCCGTGCGCGCCAGCTTGCGCGCCGTGCTCGAGCACATGACCATCGAACAGGTGGCCAAGGGCGAGCTGGCGCCCGAGGTGGCCCAGCTTGTGGCCGACCCGGACGCCTGGACGGCCCGGCGCCTGGCTTGAGCTTGCCCGCCCGAGGTCTACGGGCGGGCAGCTGAGGGCGGAGTGACCGAAGACCCTCTCTGGAGATCCCGGAGGGACCGGTAGCCGGTGAGGGAAACACCGGCTCGGGTGACGAGCGCCCGCAATTGCTGGGAGGCCGTGGCGATGTCGTGGTCCTGTACCCGGGCCGGCCAGTCCGGCATGACGGCGCGAAGTTCGGCCGTATCGGTGGCCGGCCGTAGCACGAGCTCGGTGACGCCCGGCGGCATGTCACTGAGGAGCTGGTCGAGGCCGGCCCTGCCGCTTTGTCCCCGCGTGGAGCGGACAAGGCGGTCGGGGCTGATCACGCCGGCCTCGGCCGCCAGTTGACGGAACGGGAACCCTGTCTGGTACTGCTGGTCGGGCCCAGCCAGGCGCAGCGGGAGCTGGAAGTCTATGGCCAGCTCGAGGGCCACGTCGAAGAACTCCGGCCGGAGCTCGAGGGCGCCGAGGTGAGCGGAGAGATGGCTGACGTCGAAGCCCCAGTAGATGGCCCGCTCGATCTGGGCCCGGCATTCTTTGTGGACCTCGTCGATGTCGGCGTGCTCCCACAGGTCGACCAGGGTCCGGGGGAAACCGCCGTCCCCGTCGAGCAGGGAGGGGGCCCGGGTGACCGGAGCCCAGCGATAAAGGTCGTACTCCGCGTTGAGGGTGAGGTGAGCCCCGACGTCCTCGCCTCGGTAACTCGCCGCCGCCTCCCTCGCCCATGGGCCGGGAACCACCAGCCCGCCCGAGGTTGCCACCCCGGTGCGTAGGGCGTCGTAGACGGCGGAATTAGAGGCGTAGCTGATGCCAAGGTCGTCGCAGGTGACGATCAAGAGCTTGGCGTCAGGCCCGTACCCCAATGCCTCGGCGAGCGATGTCACTCACCGAACGGTACTAGAGGTCCCGGCCTCAGGCGGCCTTGTCGTGTGCCCGCTCCTCGGCCCGCCGGGCGGCCAGGGCCAACGCCGCCCGGGCCTGGGCGATGCCTCTAAGGCCGACCTGGCGGCTGTGACTGGCGGGGGCCGCCGGGCGAGCCTGGGGACGGTAGGGAGCGGGGAGCAACTGGGGCTGTTCGAATGTGCGGTCTGGCTCCATGTACTCATCATGCCCAGGGGGTGGGACCATTATGCCTACCCGGGGGGGCACCAGGCCTTAAGCCCAAGCTTCAAGCCCGGGAGCCCTGGGGCCCCTCAGGCCAGGACCTGGCCGCCTGTGACCTCATCAGTGACGCCGGCGCCGGTTTCGGCGGGGGCCGCGCTCTGTCCGATAGAGGTGCGCAGCTTCACCTCTTTCAGTAGGAACGACAGGCCAAAGGCGATGACGGCCACGGGCACGGACCACAAGAAGGCCCGGTCCATGGCGGCGGTGAAGTCGTGGGCCGCCCCCAGCACTTTGCCGTACTTGGCGATGTCGGCTCGTTGCATTACCCGTTCCTGGTCCAAAAGCAGGGCACCGAGGACGGCGGCACCGATGGCACCGCCGAGGGTCCGGAAGAAGGTTATGGCCGATGTCCCCACGCCCATGTCCTGCATGGAAATGGCGTTTTGCACGGCGATGATAAGTGTTTGCATGAACAGGCCGAGCCCGGCGCCGACCACGAACATCATGGCGGCCAGTACCAGAGCGCCCGTGTCGACCTGGATCAGCGACATGAGGAACATGCCGACGGCCATGACGGCAGTGCCCACGACCACGAAAATCTTGTACCGGCCGCGCTTGGAGATCAACAGGCCCGACGCGATCGAGGTGAAAAGCAAGCCCACCAGCAATGGCAGGAGCCGCAAGCCCGAAAGTGTCGGGCTGATGTTACGCACCGTTTGCAGGTAGAGCGGGAGAAAGATTATCGCCCCGAACATGACGGCGCCGGTGACCAGACCGAGCACGGAGGCCACTGAGAAAGCATTGTTGCGGAACAGCCGCAAGGGCACAATGGGCTCGGCGGCCCGGCCCTCCCACCATATGAACGCGGCGACGAGCACGATCCCGAGGGGCCCGGCCCATTTGGCCGTGGTCGTCAAATGCGCCACCTGCCCGGCGCTTTGTACGGCGATGAGCAGGAGGGCCACCCCACCCACGGACAACAGCGCCCCACCCCAGTCGATCCGCGTCGCCCGGCGCCGGTGATCGGCTTTGAGCACACGGTTGATCACGAACAGGGCCACCACGCCTATGGGCAGGTTGACGTAGAAGACCCAGCGCCAGGACGCCTCGTCCACCAGGAAGCCTCCCGCCAGGGGCCCCACGACGCTGGCGATGCCGAACACGCCCCCGAAATAACCCTGGTAACGGCCACGGTCGCGGGGCGGTATCACGTCGCCCACGATCGACAGGGCCAGCGAGAACAGACCGCCGGCGCCCAGGCCCTGCACGCCTCGGAACAAGATGAGCTGGACCATGCTGCCCGACAGGCCCGACAGGGCGCTGCCGGCCAGGAAAAGCACTATGGCGAACTCGAATATCGCCTTCCGGCCGAAAAGGTCGGAGATCTTGCCGTAGAGGGGGGTCGTGACCGTTGAGGTGAGAAGGTACGAGGTGACCACCCAGTTGTAAAGGTTGAGGCGGTGAAAGTCCTCACTTATCCGGGTCAGCGCCGTGGTCACGATGGTCTGGTCGAGGGCGGCCAGGAACATGCCCAGCATCAGGCCGGACATGATCACCAATATCTGACGGTGCGAGTAACCCCCCTCGGGAGGGCCGCTCAGGACGGGGCTCGCCGGCCCGGGGGCACCAGTGCTCATGCTTGGCTTTACTGCCTTTCCGGCCCCGGGCGGGGCCGTCTCTGCGGGACGCCCCGCCTCAGCGGGGGATCCTGGTGAACTTGTACTCGTTTAAGTTTTCGAAGTTGTCGAGGAGGTCGAGGACCCTCTCAATGGTACTTTCCGCCACCTTGGTGTCGCCCTCGGGCCTGTTCATCAGCCTCACGAACACCGCTTTGTCGCCGCTTATGAACGTGGGGACGCCGAAGACGTCCCATTTCTGGAGGGACTCCTCGTGCTCGGACCGGGCTCGCTCGAGGGCCCACCCGCTGGCGGCCTCGGCCACTATGTCGGCGCCGTCGAGGCCGGCCGAACCGAGGGCACGGGTGACCACCTCGCGCTCGCGCAAGTCGAGGGCCTGGTCGTGACGGGCGGAGAACAGGGCCATGTGGGCATCGAGGAAGTGCTCAGGGTGGCGTTCACGCACCACCAGAGCGGACAGCCCGGCCAGCACGCCCGGCTTGCTCAACGGGTCGTTGTCCCACACCGCCGTCCCGCCCTGGTCGACGTGAGCCTGGGCCAGGGAGAAAAACCGGAAATGGACGTCCCAGTCGGCACCGGCCTGCAGGGCGGTGACCAGGTGCTCGTGGGCATTGCGGGCGAAGGGGCACAGGTAGTCCCAGGTAACCGAAAAAGATGGCATGTTGGTTACAACCGGCGCGTCGGGCTGCTTTGTTCCTGATCGGCCGGAGATGCCGGGCCCGGCCCGGTACCCGAAGCTCTCGGGACGATGGGGAAAAGGTGCCGGGCGACCTCGCCCAGGGCGGCGCCGACGATGGCCCCGGCGACGACGTCGGAGGCGTGGTGCATGCCCACGTGCACGCGGCTCGAAGCCACAGTCGCCGCCGCCACGTAGACCAGGGGGGCCGGGGCGCCGTCACGCAGCAGGGCGGCGGCGAAGAACGCGGCACTGGCGTGGCCGCTCGGGAAGCTGCTCGTCCGGGGGATGCGCAGCGGGAGGGGGCGAGGCCCGGTACTTTCCGGGCGGCGGCGCCGGAAGGCCAGCTTCACCAGCCCGTTGACCAGGACCGACTCGGCGCCGAAGGCCGCTGCACCCCTCAGTAATGCACGTCCGCCCTGTCCGGTCCGCCAGCCCTCGACGCCGGCCAGGGCAAGCCACACCATGCTGTGGTCGCCGGCGGCACTCGCCGCGTACATGAGCAGGTCGAGAGGAGGCCGGCCCCTTAGGTGGGCTTCGAAGTAGCCGTCCACGGCGCTGTCCCAGCGGTGTACAGCCGTGGGCCAGGAGAGCTTGGCAGGCCCTAGGCCCCCGGCGGCCGGCGGTTGGCGCCGCGTCACCCCGCGGCGGTAAAGGGCAACAGTGGCGATGGCGCCACCGTAGCGCCGGCGCAGCCCAAGGTTGCGGAGGAGCCCAGGGTTGGGGACGAGCCTAGGGTNNACGAGCCTAGGGTTGGGGACGAGACGGCCACCGAGACCGCGGCGCCGTCCGCTGCCGGCGGGCTCAGTAGGGCCAGGTTGCCCCCCTTGGCCGGGCAATAGGCGTGGTAACCGCACCAGTCGCACAGCGGGCCGGGCTTGGGCCTGAAGTCCTCAAGTAGGCACGACCTCTTGACCGCGGCCCAGATGGCGGTGGCTTGGCGCTCGAGCCCGGTTATGGACTGGTCCGAAGGAGTGGTACATATGGCCAGCGGCTCGCGCAGGTGGAAAAGCTGCACGCGTGCCGGGCGCCGCCCGAGCACCTGCTCGCACAGGAAGGCGTAGAAGTGGACGCCGCCCAGGCGGGACTGCTCGTGGCTCTGGCCGGGGGCCCGGCCCGTTTTGTAGTCGGTCACGATCAGGTCGCCGTTGTCGTCCATCTCCAGACGGTCGATAATGCCCCGGAGGCGCAAACGACCGCCGCCGTGGCCCTGGGCGCCGTCCAGTACCGGGCCGATGTCCACCTGCATGCGGAGCTCGGTCCCCATCACCCGGACCTTGTTGGGGTCCTCCAGGACGAAGTAGTTGCCCACAAGCTGGCGGGCGTCGGCGACGAACTGCTCGAGACCGGCACCTTCCAGGCCGAGCGACGAGCCCTCGTCACCGGCTATGAGCTCTCCCACGGCCCGGTCCAGCTTCTCCTGGGCGGTGGCGGGCGTGCGAGCGCCGGGTTGCTCCTCCCACATCAGCAGCTCCAGGGCCCGGTGCACCACTGTCCCCTTGAACGCCTGCAGGTTGGTCGGCTCAGGGACTTTGTCAATGGCGGAGAGACGGAACGCCAGGGCGCATTCCTTGAACGTGGAGACTTTCGAAGGAGTGAGCGAGCCCGGCAACTGCAACGCCATTGGCGATCAGGCTAATCCTCCCCTGGGACCGGGACATGGACCCAGCTGGTACCGGCCCCGCCTCTCGTGGCGCGGGCAGGCTACGGGTGGCCCCGGGCCATGGTCATCGTGCCCAGCCGGCGATGTCTGCGGCGATGGTCGCCGGGGCCTGGAAAGGCCCGAAATGGCCCAGACCGGGCATCACTTCGGCCTCTCCGGCGGGCAGCCGGGCGGCAATGGCCTCGAGTTCGGGGCGGGGCACCGCCGGGCTGGTCTGCCCACCTCGCACGGCCACCGGGCAGCGCACTTCCCCGAGACGTCCCCATGACCTGTCTTCGCTGGCGGCGGCGTACGCCGCCGCCTCGTCTTCGGCCCGGCACGCCAGGCGGGTACCGTCGCCGTCCGCCACCAGTCCGGCGCTGAGGAAGGCCTCGAAGGCCTCCGGGCAGAACTCGGCGAACAGGCCCCGGCCCTCGAGGTGCGACCTGGCCTCGTCCAGGGAAGCAAAGTGGGAGCGGCGCCGGAGCGCCCTTTGCGCCAACTCGGAGCTGCGTTGGCGTCGCAGGCTGCTCCCGGGCACGGCGACGATCGGTTCCCAGGCCCATATCCGAGAGAAGCTGCCCGGCCTTGCCGCCTCGGCCAGCAGCAGGGCAGTGGCCCCGGCGGAATGGCCCACGCCGGTGACCCCTCCCGGCTGGTCGGCCAGGCCCAGGCCGTCGACGACGGAGAGGACGTCGGCCGCGAACAGCTCCCACCCGTAGCGGCCGTTAGGGGAACGGTCCGACGCGCCGTGGCCCCTCATGTCGAGCGCAAGCGGACGGGGCCCTTTGTTAGCCAGGCCGTCCGCCACGACAAGATCGGCCACCGGCCCCCAGCAGCGGCCGTGCAGGCTCACACCGTGCACCATGAGCAGAGCTTGGCCCGCCCCGGCGAAGTCCCAGCAGGCCAAGCGCGCACCGTCAGCCGCGGCGACGGTCAGTTGCTCCACAGGCGGCGGTCTCAGCGAGGCGACAACCTGCTCAGCGAGCCAGCAACGACAGCATCGTGGCCGCGTTGTCGACGGCGTTGGCCCGCCAGCAGTTGTCCAGGATGATGTGGACCTGAGAAGTGCCCGACGCCAGGTCGCGGATGGCCGGTGCCCACTCCGCCAGTTCGTCGTCGCTGTAGCGGTAGGCGTAGGGAGGCTCCCAATCGGGGCCGTCCGGCACCGGGCCGTCNNCCGGGCCCTCGCCCGAGGATGGCGGTAGCGCCGGCCAGCTCCGCACGGAGCGCCCGGGCAGGCGGACCACCGCTATGTCGGCCGTAGCGGCCACGACGGGCGAGCCCGGACCGGGCCTGTCCCGGCAGACGAAGCCGAGACCGAGGGCCTCCAGGACGCCGAGCGTCTGGTCGCAGGCGTCGCCCTCGTACCAGCGCCGGTTGGTGAGCTCTACGGCCGTGCGCAGCCCGGGCAGCCGGGCCGTCAGGGCGGCGAGCTCGTCCCAGGCCGCCGGCCGGGGGCTGAACCACGACGGGAAGCGGACGGTCACGACCCCCAACTTTCCGGCTGCGGCCAGGGGGGCAAGGGCGTGGTTGAAGCGCTCCCAGCATTCGTCGACCACGGCGGCGGGCAAGCGCTGGCGGTAGAGCTTGGCGCCTTCGCGCCGCGAAGGACGCACGTAGCCCTGCAGGTCGGCCCATAGTGACTCGGGCCAAGTGGGGGCGCCGCAGAGCAGAGACCAGGCCCGTACGTCGATGGTGAAGCCGGCGGGGGTGGAGCTGGCCCAACGCTGGGCGACTTCGGGGGTGGGAGGGAAGCGGTACGTGGTTGCCACTTCCGCCAGAGGGAGCCGCCCGGCGTAGTAGGCCAGCCGCTGCGCGGCACTGAGCGAGCGGGAGGGGTAGAAAGTGCCGTCCCGGACGAGGGAGCGGTCGGCCCAGGAACTGCTCCCGGCTAGCACCCGGCACTCCCCGACGAGCACTCCCTGGGAAAGGCAGGGCCCGCTTGGGGCCACGGGGACGCCAGCCGCCGGTGCTCCGCTCACCAGTGCCAGCGTAGGCGCCCCGCCGCCCGGCTGGAGGGATGGGGCCGGAGATCGGCGGGCCCCTTCCGCCAGGACGGGCCAGGGGACGGCCGGGGACCGGCGAGGGGCGGTGGGGGATCGACCGGAGCAGGGGCCGCACGTGAAAAACTGCGTTTATGGGTACCAGAGGCGGATGAGGAAAAACGGGTGAACAGCGCGGAGCTCGAGGCTTGGGGGATCGGTCCCGGTTATTGGGACGTGGCGGGTCAGTGGAAGGAAATCTCCGAGGCCACGGCGCAGGCTGTCTTGGAGGCGATGGGCGCCGGGACGCGTCAGCCCGGGGGGCCGGCCCCCCTCGTGACAATTGAACAGGCCGTAGTCGACCATGACGGAGGCGGGGGCAGGACCTGGCCTGGCGACCTGCCCGCCGGGACCTTGGTCTTGGAGGGCGGGGGGACGGTCCCGGTTTGGCCGGGAGGGCCCCAACCGTCCGACGTCCCGGCCGGTTACCACCGCTTGGAACCCGGGTCGGGCAGCACGCCCCTAACCGTGGCCGTGTGCCCGCCCCGCTGTCCCTCGCCGCCGCCGGGGCGCACGTGGGGATGGTCGTCGCAGCTGTATGCCACCCGTTCGCAGGCGAGCTGGGGCATCGGCGACTTTGCCGACCTGCGCCGCCTGGTGGGCTGGGCCGGGGAGCATGGAGCCGGTTTCGTACTGCTCAACCCCCTGCATGCCCCGGCGACGGGGCCGGTACCCGAACCGAGCCCCTATTTCCCGAGCTCCCGCTGCTTCCTCAACCCGCTGTACATCCGCATCGAGGAGGTCCCGGGGGCAGCCGACGTGCCCGATATGGCGTCGCTGGCCGAAAAGGCGAGGGCGCTCAACGGGCAAAGGAGAATCGACCGCTCCCAGGTGTGGGCGCTCAAGTCCCATGCACTGGAAACACTTTTTGCCCGGTCCGAGGAACTTGGGCCCGATGAACGGACCGAGGCCTACGTACGCGAGCGGGGGCCGGTCCTCGATGGCTACACGTCCTTCTGCGCCTTGGGCGAGCGTTACGGGCTGCCGTGGCAGAACTGGCCTGAGCAGTACCGCCACCCGTCGCGCCCCGAGGTCGGTGAGTTCGCCGCCGGCGAAGGACGTGCCCGCAAGCGTTTTCACGCCTGGCTGCAATGGTTGTGCGACGTCCAGCTGGCGGGGGCAACGGAGGTGAAGGGCGCCGGCCTCATCTGCGACGTGGCCGTCGGGGTCGACGGTGGCGGCGCGGACGCGTGGCTGTGGCAGGACACTCTCGCCCTGGGCATGCGCGTGGGCGCACCTCCCGACGAGTTCAACACCAAGGGCCAGGACTGGGCCCTGCCGCCATGGGACCCGTGGAAGCTGCGGGCGGCTGCCTACGAGCCCTACATCCAGGTGCTCCGGGCCGTCCTGCGGCACGCCCGGGGTCTTCGGGCCGACCATGTAATGGGCCTTTTCCGCCTTTTTTGGGTCCCGCTCGGGTCGGAGCCGTCGCAGGGCGTCTATGTCCGTTATGTCTGGCAGGACATGGTGGGCCTGCTCCGCCTGGAAGCGTCCCGGGCCGGGGCCTATGTGGTGGGGGAGGACCTGGGGACGGTCGAGGACCATGTGCGCCACGCCATGGCGCAGAGCGGTGTGCTTTCCTACAAGCTCTTCTGGTTCGAGCCGCAGCGACCGAGCGAGTGGCCCGTCCAGGCATTGGCCGCGGTGACCACTCATGACCTGCCCACGGTGGCGGGCGTGTGGACGGGCGCCGACGCCGAGGCACAACGCCGGGCGGGGATACCGCTCAACGAGGAGGGAGCCGCCTCCTTGCGCCGGCGGCTGGCCGAGTGGACGGGCTCGGACGATGGGCGACCTCTCCCCGAGGTGATCGAGGCCACCTACGCGGTACTGGGTGAGGCTCCCTGTGCCCTGGTGGTTGCCTCCCTGGACGACGCCCAAGCCGTAGAGGAGCGGCCCAACATGCCCGGTACGATAAACGAGTGGCCCAACTGGTGCCTGGCCCTGCCGGCGTCGTTGGAGGAGATGGAGCAGCACCCGCTCCCCGCGGCCATCGCCGTGCGCCTGGGCGGCCATTGAGCTCGCCCCCGGGCCGCACTGGACGCCGGTCGTGAGCGTCGCCGACCTGCCTGTGCCGCCGCCGGTGGCACCGATGCTGGCCCGGTTGGAGCGCAGCCTCCCCGAAGGTGACTATCTCTACGAGCCGAAATGGGACGGGTTCCGGGGCATTGTTTTCCGCCACGGCAGTGACCTGGAGATCGGCAGCCGCAACGAACTGCCGCTTACCCGTTATTTTCCCGAGCTGGTGGCCGACCTCATGGCGATCTTGCCCGACGCCGTCGTGGTGGACGGCGAGGTCGTCGTCGCCGGCCCTGGCGGCCTCGATTTCGACGCCTTGAGCCAACGGGTACACCCGGCGCCGAGCCGCGTAAAGATGTTGGCCGAAAAGACGCCCGCTTCTTTCATCGCCTTCGACCTGCTGGCGATAGGAGAGCGCGACGTGCGGGCCGAGCCCTTCCATGAGCGCCGGCGCCTGCTGGAGGAGATCCTGGGCCCCGCCCCCCCGACGGGGCCGGCCGGGGCGCTCGCTCGGGCCCACCTGACACCGGCAACGGGGCAGCGTTCGGTGGCCGAGGACTGGTTCGAGCGTTTCGAAGGGGCAGGGCTGGACGGAGTGGTGGCCAAACCCCGCGACCTCGCCTACGTTCAGGGCAAGCGCGTGATGGTCAAGGTGAAACACGAGCGTACGGCCGAGTTTGTCGTCGGTGGTTTCCGCTGGTACCGGCCGTCGTCCAGTGGCGGCGGGGGTGGCGCCGGCGTCGGGCGGGAGGTCGGTTCGCTCATGCTCGGCCTGTACGACGCGGTGGGCCGGCTCTGCCACGTCGGCGTGATCGGCGCGTTCCCGGCCGAGCAGCGTCGCCAGTTGGCCGAGTTCCTCGCCCCGTACCGGGCCGGGGAGGACGGGCCTGGCGCCGGCGAACATCCTTGGGCGGACTGGGCTGCGGCTCCGGCGACTGCCGGTCCCCGGATGCCGGGTGCCCGGAGCCGCTGGAACGCCACCAAGGACCTGTCTTTTGAACCGGTGCGGCCCGAGCTCGTTGTCGAAGCCGCCTACGAGCACCTCCAGGGCAACCGCCTCCGGCACACGGCGCAGTTCCGCCGCTGGCGGCCGGACCGCGACCCCGAGAGCTGTACATACGGCCAGCTGGACGCGGCGGTGCCCATGATGCTGGCCGAGGTCTTCGGGGCCGGCGTGATCAGGCCGGCCGGCGCCGCAGCCGGCTCGGGTGGTCCCGAGACGCCGGCGCGCCCGCAACCGGGGCCCCGCCCCAGGTAGGGTTTGCCAGCGTGAAGGCGAGAGTGGTCCAGCTCACGGAAGGCCTTAGCCGGGGCGCGAAGCCTTCGGCCAAGTCGCCTCAGAGCGGCCTGCTCGTTCCCGTCCCCGAGGCCGAAGCTCTGGTCGGGGCCTGGCGGGCCGCCCACGACCCGACCGCTCGGGCCGGCGTGCCCGCCCACATAACCCTGGTGGTGCCGTGGGTCCCTCCCGAGCAGATCAAGCATGATCATTTCGAGGAACTGGAAGAGCTGTTGGGCCGCCTGTCGCCCTTTGACTACTCCCTCGCCGCGGTGCGCTGGTTCGGGCGGCGGGTGCTGTGGCTGGCCCCGTCCCCGGCCGCGCCCTTCAAGCACTTGACGACGCTGCTGGCCGAGCACTTCGAGACCCCCCCTTGGCAGGGGGAGTTCCCAGAGGTCGTCCCGCACTTGACAGTGGGCCTGGCCGGGGAGGCCGGGGACAGTTCGCTGTCGGAGGCGGCCAAAGACCTGGCGTCGAAGCTCCCCCTCAGGTGCCGGGCCAGCCAGGTGGACGTCATGGTCGGTGACGGCGCCGATTGGACCGTCGTCTACCAGGTCTTGTTCCGGGGCTGACAGCCTCAGGCTCTCGGGCTCCCGAACGGGTCGCCGGCCTCTTCATAGCACGCCTCGTGGTAGTGCTCCACCCTGGTCCATCGCCCGTCCGTATAGACGTTGGCGATGACCTGGCGGCCCCGGGTGCGGGCCACGAACTTGACGGGTAACTGGCAGTGCCCACAAAGGGCGTCGTTGCCCGCCTCTATGAAACGGACGACAGCCCTGCTCACAGGCATGACGGGCGCAATAGGGGTCACGTATGTTTTGTCGGCCTCTATGGCGGCCAACCTGAGCAAGTAGGCCGTAGGCTGTCGGTTCTGTGCCTGAGGCCCCACAACCCCGGTCCGACAGCTTTGGTCCAAATGCCTGGCTGGTCGATGAGATGTTCGAGGAGTTCCGGCGCGACCCGAGCTCGGTAAGCGAGAGCTGGCGCGACTTCTTCCAGGGCTATAAGCCCGGGGGAGCCAACCTGTCCCGCCCGCAATTGGCCAGCACGTCGGGGCTTGGCGAGGAGCTCCAGCCCGGGACGCCGGGCGCCAGGGGCGCCGACGAGGACGAGGACGGTCACACCGGCAACGGTGCCGCGGCGGGAGCGCCGGCGGCGACGCTTGCCCCTTCGGGCGAGATGCCTCGTACGGGCCCGGGCGGGCTGACTACGGCCGTCGCGGGGCAGGTCGTCCCGACCACGGCGCCACCGGGCGCCCCCGCCGGCACCGGGCCCGCCGGTGCGGTCGAGGGGACGGTCGTGCCCCTCCGGGGCAGCCCGGCCCGGGTAGTGGCCAACATGACGTCGAGCCTCACCGTGCCCACGGCGACCAGCTTCCGGGTCGTGCCGGCCAAGCTCCTCGAGGTCAACCGCCTGGTCCTCAACAACCAGCTGGCGCGTTCGGGGGCGGCGGGCAAGGTGAGCTTCACTCATCTCATCGGCTGGGCCATTGTCCAGGCCCTCCAATCCGTGCCCGCCCTCAATTACAGCTTCCGGGACGAGGTCAACGGGCGGGCCCCGGGCGGCAACGGCGCTTCTCCGACGGCAAGCCCGGTCCCCGGCCCCGCCGTTTTCCGCCCGGCGCACGTCAACTTGGGCCTTGCCGTGGACCTCCAACGCCCGGACGGGGGCCGGACGTTGATGGTGCCCGTGATCAAGGAGGCCGAGGCCCTCGATTTTCGGCGTTTCTGGACCGCTTATGAGGACCTCATCCGCAAGGTCCGTACGGGCAAGGCGCAGGTCACCGATTTCGCCGGGCCGACTCTGACTCTCACCAACCCGGGGACCCTGGGCACGGTGCAATCGGTGCCGAGGTTGATGGCCGGCCAAGGAGCGATCATCGGCGTCGGGGCGATCGACTACCCGGCTGAATGGCAGGGCGCTGACCCGCGCCAGCTGGCTGAGATCGGGATTTCCAAGGTCGTGGCCATCACTTCCACCTACGACCACCGTGTGATCCAGGGCGCAGAATCGGGATTGTTCCTTCAGCGGGTGCATAAATTGCTCCTGGGTGAAGGTGGCTTTTACCAAGACGTGTTCCGTTCGATGGGCGTCCCGTACGAACCGGTGAAATATCACCGGGACATGAGCGACGCCTTCGAACCGGTGGGCAATTTTGTCGAAAAGCAGCAGAAAGTCGACCGTCTAATAAATGCCTACCGGGTGCGAGGGCACCTGATCGCCCACCTCGACCCGCTGGACTGGACCGAGCCCCACATGCACGCCGAGCTCGACCCTCTTACTTACGGCCTAACGGTATGGGACCTCGACCGTGAGTTCCTCGTGCAGGGCCTGGGGCCCCGGGGCCGCATGCGCCTGGGCGACGTCCTTTCGCTGCTCCGGGACGCATATTGCCGCACCGTCGGCGTCGAGTACATGCACATCATGGAGCCCGAACAAAAGCGGTGGATCCAGGACCATGTAGAGGGGGTGCCGACGGAGCTGGGCCCCGAAGAGCACCGCCACATCCTGTCCCGGCTTAACGCCGCTGAAGCTCTGGAGCGTTTCCTCGAGACCAAGTACATAGGCCAGAAGCGCTTCGGCCTCGAGGGGGCAGAGTCGGCCATACCGTTACTGGACGCCTTGCTCGGCGATGCCGCCGATCTCGGCCATCGCCACGCTGTCATGGGCATGGCCCACCGTGGGCGTCTCAATGTGCTCATAAACATCGTGGGCAAGAGCTACGAGGAGCTTTTCGGGGAATTCGAGGGCAACTTGGACCCCACGAGCGTGCAGGGATCGGGGGACGTCAAGTACCACAAGGGTTTCCGTGGCGATTTCGTTTCCCGCGCCGGCAACTCTTTGGACGTGGCGCTGGCTTCCAACCCGTCCCACCTCGAGGCCGTAGGGCCCGTCGTAGAAGGCATGGCCCGCGCCATTCAGGACACCCTGGCCCAGTCGGGCGCGCCGGACGGGGCGCAGGTCCTGCCCACCGGGCTCGTCCTGCCCACCGGGCTTGTCCTGCCGGTGTTGGTGCACGGCGACGCCGCCTTCGCCGGTCAGGGCGTGGTGGCGGAGACGCTCAACATGTCGACGCTGGAGGCTTACGAGACGGGGGGCACCGTCCATCTGGTGATCAACAACCAGCTCGGTTTCACCACCAATCCCAAGTCGGCGCGCTCGTCTGTTTATGCCACGGACGTCGCCAAGATGGTCCAGGCGCCGATATTCCACGTAAACGGGGACGACCCCGAGGCGTGCGTCCGCGTGGCCCGTACCGCGCTGGCCTTCCGCCAGGAGTTCCACAAGGACGTGGTCATCGACATGGTCTGCTACCGCCGGTACGGCCACAACGAGCAGGACGACCCGTCGCTGACCCAGCCCCTGCTGTACCAGCTCATCAAGGAGCACCGCAGCGTCAGGAAGCTGTACACCGAGGCGCTGGTGCGCCGGGGCGACATAACCCTGGAGGAGGCGGAGGCGGCCCTGGCCGACTTTGCCCGGCGCCTGCAAAACGCGCTGGACCAGACGCGGGCGTCGGCTCCCCCGCACCTCACCCAGCTGCCCCCGCCTCCACCTCCGGCCCCCCTGGCCGAGGCGGCCTTGACCGCGGCGCCGCCCGAACAGCTGGCGACCGTCGTTGACGCTCTCACCCGAGCGCCAGAGGACTGCACGTTGCACCCCAAGATCGCGCGTGTCCTCGAAGCCCGGGCCAAGCTGTGGGCCTCCGGACAGGTCGACTGGGCCCTCGGCGAAGCTCTGGCCTACGGGACGGTCGTCCTGGACGGCCACGACGTGCGCCTGGTCGGCCAGGACACGCGGCGAGGCACTTTCGGCCACCGTAACGCGGCCTACGTCGACTACCACACAGGGGCTGAGCACGTGCCCCTGGCTGAGATGGCACAACGGCAGGGCGGGGCGGCGGCCCGTTTCTTCGTCTACGACTCGCTGTTGTCAGAGTATGCTGCCCTCGGTTTCGAGTACGGGTACTCTTTGTTCGCTCCTGAGGCTCTGGTGGCATGGGAGGCGCAGTTCGGCGACTTCGTCAACGGGGCCCAGATCGTCATCGACCAGTTCCTGGCGGCGTCGGAAGTGAAGTGGGAGCAGCGCTCGCGCCTGGTCCTGTTGTTGCCTCACGGCTATGAGGGCCAGGGCCCTGAGCACTCCTCGGCTCGAATAGAAAGGTTCTTGGCCCTATGCGCCGAGGACAACATATGCGTGGCAAATGTCACAACGGCGGCCCAGCTTTTCCACGTGCTGCGACGCCAGGTCTACGGGGCTTCGGGCAAGCCGCTCATATTGTTCACGCCCAAGCGCTACCTTCGTGGACGCGAGGCCTACAGTCCCGTCGACGAGCTCAGCTACGGCGCCTTCCGGGAGGTCGTCGACGACCAACCGGTCCACCCCGGACAGGTACGCCGAGTCGTGCTCGCCTCGGGGAAGTTCGGTCTTGACCTGCTGGTGGCCCGCGACGAAGCCCGCCGCGCCGATGTCGCGATAGTGCGCGTGGAGCAGCTCTACCCCTGGCCGCGCCAACAAATCGAGGCGGTCATCTCGGCCTATCCCTCCGCCACCGAGGTGGTTTGGGCGCAGGAGGAACCGGCAAATATGGGTGCCTGGATATTTGTCCGCGACCGCCTGGGCGATATCGTCAACGGGCGACAAAGCCTGGTGAGCGTGGCCCGCGCCGCTTCAGCTTCACCCGCCACGGGTAGTCACACATTGCACGACCTGGAGCAGGCGGACATTCTGCAGCGAGCCCTGACGCCGGGCAGCTGAGCGGTCCCGTTCCCTACGGGCAGCGTCGGGCGCTTTTGGGTACCAGCAAGGGGCGGCCCAGCTGGGCATGCACCACCCCGGCGCTCCGAAGTGGCAGAATGTGGAGTAGTGGGTGCAAGTCCACTGAGGGCCCGACCTGCTCCGGTTACGCAGCGGCATTGTCCGCGATGCGGTGGCGGTGAGCCCGCAGTGGTGTTGTGCCTGAGGCCCCCCCAGCTCCGGGCCGCCGAGCAGGTAATGCGCGTCGGCCTCGGGTCAGGGACCTCCGGACCATTAACAGGAGAAGCATGCCAGCACGTCACGTAGTCGTGGACGGCTCGAATATCGCCACCGAAGGTAGTTCATTGCCCAGCCTCAAACGGCTTGACGAGGCAGTGCGCGAATTTTTGGGCGAGAACCCGGACGACGTTGTCACCGTGGTTGTGGACGCCACCTTCGGTCACCGTATCCCGCCCGAGGAGCGCCCTATCTACGAAGAGGCCGAGGACGATGGCGACATAGTGTCCCCGCCGGCGGGAGCGATCGGCCGGGGCGACGCCTTCCTGCTCAGGATCGCCGACAAGATCGGCGCGGTCGTGCTGTCCAACGACTCGTTCCAGGAGTTCCACGGGGAGTACGAGTGGCTCTTCGACAAGGACCGCCTTATCGGGGGCAAGCCAGTGCCTGGCGTCGGTTGGATTTTCACCCCTCGGACCCCCGTGCGTGGCCCCCGGAGCCGGGAGTCCGTGAAGGAGGCCAAACGCAAGAAGCGGACCGAGCAGGGCGGGGCATTGGACGAGAGCGGTCTCGAGCTGGCGGCGGAGCGGTCGCGGAGCCGGGGCGGCGAGCGAAAGTTGCAACGCGCCATAGCCGTCGCCGTCGAGGAAGCTGTCGAGCCTGAGAAGCTCGGGCGCAAACGCCGGCGCCGCCGGCGGGGGACCGAGGTGCCGTCCGAGCCGCTCAACGAGCCGTTCAACTTCATCACGTTCATAGCCACGAACCAGCTCGGCGCCGAAGTCGAGGGCACGGTGGAGGAATTTTCTTCTCACGGGGCCTTCATTTCCGTTGACGGAGCGCGCTGTTACGTTCCACTGTCCGGCATGGGTGACGAGCCTCCTCGCTCGGCACGCGAGGTCCTGCGCAAGGGTGAGAAGCGTATTTTTGTCGTGCAGGCCTTTGACGCCGTAAGGCGCGGCATCGAGCTGGCCTTGCCCGGATTTGCCCGCCCGGCGGGGATCCCGACCCCCGAGACGATCGAAGCCGAGATACACCGGGTGGAGGCCTTGCCTGCACCGGCCGCCAAAAAGAGCACCGTGGTAAAGAAGGCGGCGGCGAAAGGTGTGGCGCCGGCGAAGCGGGCGCCCTCCCGGAAGGCGGCTGCTCCGGCCGAGCAGGCGGCACCGGCTGGGCCCGTTCCGGCCACGAAAGCGGCGCCGGCTAGGAGAACGGCAGCTGCGAAGAAAGCCGCTCCCACCGAGAAGGCGCTTCCGGCCAAGAAAGCCGCTCCGAGCAAGGAAGCCCCTGCGGTGACGAAAGCCTCTGCGGTGACGACCAAAGCCGCTGCGGCCGAGAAAGCNNGCGGCCGAGAAAGCCGCTGCGGCGAGGAGGAGAGTGCCCGCCAAGAAAGCCGCTGCGAGCAAGCAAGCCGTTGTGGCTGAGAAAGCCGTCCCGGTCAAAAGAGCCGCGGCGACGACGGGGGCGCCCGCCAAGAAAGTGGCTGCGGGCAAGCAAGCTGTGGTCGCTGAGAAAGCCGTTCCGGCCAAGAGGTCCGGGGCCGACAAGCGGTCCGGGGCAGACAAGCGAGCACCGGGCAAGAAGGCGGAGGCGGCCAAGAATGTGGCTCCGGGCAACGAAGCCCCTCCGTCCGGTAGGGCCGCCCCCCGCAAAGCGGCGGCGGTGGTGCGGAAGTCTCCTCCAGCGCAAGCGCCTGCTCCCGCGAACGTCGCTGCCCCGCGACCCGCCCGTACCGCCAAGAGGGCGGGCGCCGCCAAGGACGTGGCTGGTGCCACGACGCCTGCGGTGCCAGAGAAGGCGGCCGCGGGCAAGGCGCGCACGGCGGCGAAAGTGCCCGGACCGGCCCCGAGGTCCGCTTCGAGCCGGGCCCGGAGCTCGGTCCAGAGGTCCGCCCCGGCCAAGGCGCCGGCGGTCGTCGAAAGGCCGCGTACTTCCCCTGCCGCCGCTTCCCGTGAGCCTGCCGCGCCGGTGGCGGTAGGCAACGGCGCCGGGGGGGCGGTCGCCAAGAGGACCGCCAAGGCCGTCGGCGCCGGTCCGGCCGCGGTCCGCAAGGCCGCGGCTCCCGACGAGAAGTTCGAACCCGCCCCAAGGGCGTTCAGCCGAGGCCGTCCCCCCCGTCCGGGACGGGACGCCGGGCGCTGAAGGCTAGTAAAACGTCGACGTCGGGACCGGCTTGTACAGCCGGCGGCCGGTGAACTGCGGGTTGACGATCGAGATCCAGTGGTCTTTAGTCCCGGGGGCCCAGTGCTCGACGGGTTCGGCGCGGGTTTGCAATGATGGCTGGTCGACGGCCTCGGTTATGTCGGCGCCTTCGCCGGCGACAACCACGTCCCAGCCTTCCCGGGTCTCGGGGTCGATGATGTCTGCCTCGAACGCAACATGCCCGAGGGGCGCCCGTGACTGCAAGACTTCCGAAGCAGTCGCGAAGGCTACGGTGCGGCCGTGGAGGACGAAGTTGACAGGAAAAATCTCGGGACGTCCCTGCTCGTTGACTACTGCGACTCGCCCGTACTTGGTCCGTTGCAGCATGGCCAGGCATTCGTCTTCGGTCAGGCTTTCCAATGCTGCTTCTGACATGTCAGGCTCCTTCGCGCTCAGCCTATCGTGAGGTTCAGCCGTTGAAAGCGGGGGCCACGGGCAAGGGCACCCGCCATTCAAAGGACGTCCCGCCGCCTTCGGCCGGGCACAGCTCCAAGCTCCCGCCCAGCAGTTCGGCCCGGGCTCTGGCGTTGGCGATACCGCTCAGGTGCCCGGGGCTGCCGATCCCGACGCCGTTGTCGACGACGAGCACGGTGAGCTCGTCGTCGAGGGAGATGTCCACTTCGACCCGGGTGGCATGGGCATGGCGGGCAGCGTTGGAAAGGGCCTCCCGCAGGACGGCCACCGCTTCCAGCTGCACCGGCAAGGTGATCTCGACATCGGTGGGACCGTGGAAGGACACCGAGGGGCGGAACCCCAAAGACTCGGCGGCGTAGGCCATGGCCTCCAGCGCTTTGGCCCGCAGGTCGGTCCCGGGCGCCGACTCTAGGGCGAATATCGCTTCCCTTATCTCCTTGATGGTGACATCGAGGTCGTCGACGGTCGACGCGACCCGGGACGACGCCTGCGGGTTGTCGATCAGGGCTAGCGCCCCCTGCAGGCGCAGGCCGGCGCCGAAGAGGCGTTGGATGACAAGGTCATGCAGGTCGCGAGCGATGCGCTCGCGGTCGGCGGAAATGAGCAGCCGGTCACGTTCGGCCCGGACGTTGGCCAGCTCGAAGGCCAGGATGGCGTGGGTGGCGAGCGAGCCGATGGCGTCATCGGCGTCGGGGCCAAGGTTGGCCGCCTGCTCGCCCAGGAGCACTAGTGCCGCCGAAAGGGGCCCCTCCTTGCTCGGAAGGGTCAACGGGAACGCCCGGGCGTGGAGCCCGGAGCCCCGGTTGGTTGCCGCCGTCGCCGGCCGGCCGGAGGCTATGGCCTGCGTCACGGGCGTGGCTACCTGATCGGGATGGCTGACCGCCGCCAGTGCGTCACGTTCGCCGTAACTGGCGGCGGTGCGCGACCGCCCGCCCTCGACGACCACCAACGCGGCGGCACTGACATTGGCCAGCTCGGCCGCCCACTTGCACACCAGCCGGAGCGAGCTCTTGAGGGAGGCCTCGGAGAGCAGGCTGAGCCGGATCTCCGCCGTCGCCGCCTGCCAGCGGGCCTGGCGGCGCAGCTGGGACTCGGCCTCCTTGTGCACGGTGATGTCGCGTACCAGCACCGAGAACCCCGGCTCGTCTCCTAGGGCCAGAGGCGACACCGAGATGGCGACGTCGAGGGACTTGCCCTCCCGCCTCTGCCAGCGGGTGTCCTTCGAACGGGCGATGTGGCCCGAGCGAGTGTCATCGAGCAGCTCCTCGAGGACGGGGTCGTCGGGGAAAAAGAGGCCGATGTGGCGGCCCACCACCTCTTCGGGGCTGAAGCCGAACATGGCTTCGGCGCCTGGGTTCCAGCTGGTTATAACGCCCCGGTGGGACATCGAAAAAATGCCGTCGGCCGAAGATTGCACAATGGCGGCGAGCTGGGCCTGGGCCGACTGGGCCGCCTTGCGCTCCGTTATGTCCCGGATGGCGGCTACGACAAGTTCCCCGCCACCGCCGCCGCCTATGGGAGCAAGGCTGATGTCGACGGGGAACTCGCTACCGTCCTTGCGCCTGGCGTAAAGGTCGAGCCCGGCCCCCATGGGACGAGTGCGGGGGTCGGCCGAGTAGTCGGCCCGGCGCCGGCGATGAGAGTGGCGGAAGCGCTCCGGGACCAGGAGCTCTATGTTTTTCCCCTCGACTTCTTGGGCTGAGTAGCCGAAGAACGCCTCCGTCCGCTCGTTGACGGCGATGATCGTCCCTTTCCCGTCGACCGCCACAGCGGCGTCGGGCATGAGCGACAAGAAGGTCGTGAGCATGTCGGAGCCCTGAGGAAGGGCCCCGCTTTGAGCCGCGAGCGCCTCCGGTACCGGTAAGCCCGCCGGCAAAGGAACCGGGCCGGCAGGGTTGTCCTCCGCCTCCGCTTCGAGCACCATGCAGCTTAAAATCCTAGCGGAAGGCCCATGCGCCTCGGCATTTCGGGTCATTTGGCCCTGCCCGCGGGCCTTTCCGCGCGCCCAACATAAACATGATGGTCACAAGTCCCACAGTGGAGCCTCCGACGGTCAGCGACAAGACCGCACAGCCACGGCTCAGCGCCGAGCGCTGCCGTTCGCTGCTGGCTGGCGCTCGCGGCGGCCACCTGGCCCTCTCGCAGGGCGCGTTGCCGCTGGTCGTCCCGGTGACTTGCGCTCTGGACGGGGAGGACCTGCTGGTCCGGGCCGGGCTCGGTTTGATCGGCAAAGTCCCCGCCCAACCGGGGGTCGTCGCCTTCCAGACGGACTGGAGCAGCCCCGACGGGAGCTCGCGGTGGGAGATACTGGTCCAGGGCCGCGCCGAGGTCCTGGACGAGCGAGGGCCGGACGCCCGGGACAAGTTGCCGCCCCCGCTCCCGATGGTCGACCAGAGCATGACGGCGGCTCTTCGCATAAGCATGGAACTGTTCACCGGACGGCAGTACGGCAGTGCCGCCGGCCAATCAAAGGAGACTGTGGAATGAGCGTTGACGTAACTGGTACAGGAGCTTGGGCCCGTGATGTGGTCCTGGTCGACGGCTCTACCGCATGCATACGGACGGTCAAGGAAGACGACGCCGCGTCGTTGGCCGACATGCACTCGCGCCTGTCCCTGGAGACGGTCCGGCTCCGTTACCTCGGCGCCCACCCTCGCCTGTCCGAGGAAGAGGTGGCCCGCCTGGTGAGCAGCGATGACGACCAGTGCGTGCTCGTCGTGGAAAGGGGCAACCAGCTCATCGCCTGCGCCCAGTACGACCGGGTGCTGGGCAGCGACGTGGCCGAGGTGGCCTTCGTGGTCGACGACGCCCACCAGGGCCTCGGTCTCGGCACCCTGTTGCTCGAGTACCTGGCCAGCGAGGGGCGCCGCCACGGGCTGAAGCGCTTCGCGGCCGACACCTTCTTGGAAAACAACCAAATGGTGCAGGTTTTCCGCGACGCCGGCTTCACTCAGCGGTCGCGGTTGGAGTCCGGCGTGATGCGGGTGGTCATGGACATAGCGCCCACCGAGGAAGCGTTCGAGGCTCTCTACGAGCGGGACCGCAAGGCCGCCGCGCGCAGCATGCAGCACCTGCTCCGCCCGCGTTCGATCGCCGTTATAGGCGCCTCCCGTACCCGGGGGACGGTGGGCCACGAACTCGTCCGCAACCTGTTGACCGGGGACTTCCAGGGCCCCGTGTACCCCGTCAACCCGACCGCCACCCACATCGTCAGCCTGCCCTGCTTCCCGAGCATCGAGGCCGTGCCCGGGGATGTCGACCTGGCCGTTGTGGCCGTGCCGGCCAAGTCCGTGGCCGAGGTCGTAGAGGCGTGCGGGCGCAAGGGCGTCGGCGCCCTGGTCGTGGTTTCCTCCCACTTCGCCGAGGACGGCGCCGAAGGTGCCCAGCTGGAAAAGGAAGTGGCCCGTCTGGCGCACTCCTACGGCATGCGCATGGTGGGGCCCAACTGCTTCGGCGTGCTCAACACTGACCCCGAGATCTCGATGAACGCCACCTTTGCCCGTGACACGCCCACCGTCGGGCGCCTCGGGTTCGCCTCCCAGTCCGGCGGCTTGGGTATCGCCATCCTGGCCGAGGCCCGCAAGCGCGGCATCGGCCTGTCGAGCTTCGTCTCCATGGGCAACAAGGCGGACGTGAGCGGCAACGACCTGCTGTCGTTCTGGGGTGAAGACGATGACACCGCGGTAGCCCTGTTGTACCTCGAGTCGTTCGGCAACCCCCGCAAGTTTGCCCGCCTGGCCCGCCAGTTCAGCGAGTCCAAGCCCATCGTGGCGGTCAAGGGTGGCCGCACCGCGGTGGGCAGCCGCGCTGCCTCCTCGCACACGGCCGCCATGGCCAGTTCCGACGAGGCCGTGGCCGCCCTGTTCCGCCGGACCGGGGTGATCCGGGTCGACACCATAGAGGAGCTCTTCGACGTCGCCCAGGTGGTCGGCTCCCAGCCTCTGGGCCACGGGTTGCGTGTAGCCGTGCTCAGCAACGTCGGCGGTCCCGGCGTGCTCGCCGTCGACGCCTGCGTCAGCAATGGCCTCCAGGTGCCCGAGTTCTCGGCCGAGCTGCAGAGCCAGATCGCTGACCTCTGCCCCCGCAACGGTGGGGTGAGCAACCCCATCGACCTCGGTGCCGAAGCCAGCGCCCCCATGTACGAGAGCGTGCTCGAACTGCTCCTGGACAGCGACGAGATAGACGCCGTAGTGGTCAACTTCACGCCCCCCCTGGTCACCAGGAAGACCGACGACATCGCCGCCGCCATTGTCGCCGCCGTGGACCGGGCGGCCGCCCTGGCCGAAGAGCCGGGTGCCGAGCCGGGTGTCGGCGAAGAGCCCGCGGCCACGCCGCGTCGGGTGCTCAAGCCCGTCGTGACCAGCCTGCTCGGTGCTGATGCGAGCGGGCAGGCGGTCCTGCAAACGGCCCATTTCCCCGTGCCCAGTTACATCTATCCGGAGACGGCGGTAAGGGCGCTGTCCCACGCGTTGCGCTATGGCGAGTGGCGGCGTCGCCCCAAGGGCGTCGTCCCCGCCCTGGAAGGTATTGACGTCAACGAGGCCCGCCGGCTCCTGCCTCACGACGGTGCCACCCCCGGGACCGGGGCCATAGTCTCGGGCTGGGTCACCGGCAGCGCCGCCTTCGACGTCCTGGCTGCGTTCGGGGTGCCGGTCCTGCGCACGGTCGAGGCCTACAGTCCCGAGGAGGCCGGCAAGTTGGCCGACGAGATCGCCAGCCCGGTGGCCCTCAAGGTGCTCGGGCCGGTCCACAAGAGCGAGGGCGGCGGGGTGCGCCTGGGCCTGAAGGGCCGTGACGCCGTGGTGGACGCCTACGAGTCGATGCGCCATGCTTTCGGCGACGCCATGACTGGCGTGCTTCTCCAGCCCATGGCGCCCTCTGGTGGCGTAGAGACGATCGTCGGGGCCGTTGAGGACCCGTCGTTCGGCCCCCTCGTCCTGTTCGGCCTGGGAGGCATCACCGTGGAAGTCCTCGGTGACCATGTGAGCCGACTGGCTCCGCTCACCGACCTGGACGCCCACGAGATGGTTACCGGCTTGCGCGGGTCCAGGCTGCTCACCGGCTTCCGGGGCATGCCCGCCGTGGACATCGAAGGGCTGGTCCAGGTGCTGCTCAGGGTGAGCCGACTGGTCGAGGACCTGCCCGAGGTGGCCGAGCTCGACTGCAACCCGGTCGTCGTCACGGAGCACGGCGCCGTGGTCGTGGACGCCCGTATACGGGTGGACACAGAGGCGGCCCGGCCCCTGGTAGAGGACACCCGGCACCTGCACTAAACCCGCGGGGGCGTGGCAGGGAGGCGGCTAGTGGCCGGTGCCTTGAGCACCGGCCACTGCTGCCTGTCCGAGGCTGATCCCGCCGTCATTGGTGGGGACCTCGTGTGGCACCAGGGCCCGGAAACCGTCGTCTTCGAGCCCGGCGGCGGTCCGCTCGGTCAACAGCACGTTCTGGAACACTCCTCCGCCCAGCGCCACGGTGCTGATCCCGCCGCTCATCTCCCGGGCCCGCCGGCACGCCTCCACCACCCCTTTGGCCAGCCCGTTGTGAAAACGCGCCGCCACCACGTCGCCGCTCGTGCCGGCCGCCAGGTCTTCGACGACGGCGCGTACAAGGGCCTTGGCGTGCAGCTGGAAAGGAACCGAACTGCTTATGGGCACGGTGTAGGCGCCGTCCTCGTCGGCCCGGGCGAGCTGTTCCAGTTCGATGGCGGCCTGGCCCTCGTAGTTGACAGCGTCGCGGCCGCAGACCAGGGCGGAGACGGCGTCGAAGAGGCGTCCGGCGCTGGACGTCATGGGACTGGCGGTCCCGCTGCGGGCCATGGACAGGACCAGGTCCCACCTGTCCTCGTGGCGCCGGGCCACGGCCAGGTCCCAGGGGGGGCTCCCGTCGTAGGCGAGGTCCAGGTACGCCGCCGCCATGCGCCACGGCTCCTTGATGGCGGCGGTGCCGCCCGGCATGGCGACCGGTGCCAGGTGGCCGAGGCGTTCGAAGCCGGACAGGGTGGCGAGCAGGATCTCACCTCCCCACAGGGACCCGTCCGTGCCCAGGCCCAGGCCGTCCAAGGCGACCCCGATGGCCGGGCCTGTCTCGGCGTTGTCGACCAGGCAGGACGCGATGTGGGCGTGGTGGTGCTGGACGCCGACGAGATCGAGGCCGGCGGCGCCCAGGTCCATGGCGTACTTGGTGGAGAGGTACTCGGGGTGCAGGTCGTGGGCGACCACTTCGGGGCGCACGTCAAAGAGGCGGCAGAAGTGCTCGATACCCTCGGTGAACGACCTGAGCGTCTCGTAGTTCTCCAGGTCGCCGATGTGGTGCGACACGAATGCGCGCCGGCCCTGGGCGAGGCAGAAGGTGTTTTTCAGTTCGGCGCCGCAGGCCAGCACCGGGCGGCCCACGTCCCGGGGCAGGAGCAGAGGCTGGGGCACGTACCCCCGGGACCGGCGTAGGACGGTGGCGTGGCCACGCATGGAGCGGGTGACCGAGTCGTCCGTGCGGATATGGATGGGCCGGTCGTGGGTGAGGAAGGCGTCGGCGATCCGGTTGAGCCGGGTACGGGCATCGCCGTCGAGGAAGGCGATGGGCTCATCGGAGATGTTGCCGCTGGTGAGGACGAACGGCTCGCCCAGAGCAAGGGCGAGCAGGTGGTGCAGGGGCGTGTAAGGCAGCATCACGCCTAGGTACCGGTCCCCGGGGGCGACCGACGGGGCGATGCTCACGATGTTGGGTGGGCCCATGCCGCCGGGTGTACAGGTACTGTCGGCGGCGCGGCGCGCCAGGAGCACGATGGGACGGCGAGGGCTCTCCAGGAGACGTTGTCCCACATCGTCCAGCTCGCAGAGCTGGCGGGCCGTGCCCGTGTCTTGGACCATGACCGCGAAGGGCTTGTCCTCCCGGTGCTTTCGGGAACGCAGCGCGGCGGCCGCAATTTCTGAGGACGCCCGGACGGCCAGGTGAAAGCCGCCCAGGCCTTTCACAGCGACGATCCCGTCCTGGCGCAGGAGGGCCACCGTCTCTTCGATGGCGCTGTCCCCGGTCCCCAAGGGGCGCCCGGCGCCATCGAGCAGGCTCAAGCGGGGGCCGCAGGCCGGGCAGCAAATGGGCTGGGCGTGGTAGCGGCGGTCGTCGGGGGCCTCGTACTCGCGCTCGCAGTCGGCGCACATCGCGAACCCGGCCATGGTGGTGTTGGGCCTGTCGTAGGGGACGTCGCGCACGATGGTGAAGCGCGGCCCGCAGTTGGTGCAGTTGATGAACGGGTACCGGTAACGCCGGTCGGCGGGGTCGAACAGCTCGCGCAGGCAGTCGGCGCAGGTGGCCGTGTCGGCCGAGACCAGGGCCCGGCGCTCGCCGGCGGGGTCGCTGGGCGAGATCTCAAAGCCGCTCCCGCCGACGGCGGGCAGCGGTGCCGTCACCAGTCGTTCTATTACCGACAGCGGCGGAGCCTCGGTCTCGAGGCGCCGCAGGAACTCCGCCACTGCCTCAGCTCCGCCCTCCACCTCGATGAGCGCCCCGGCCATGTTGTTGCGCACCGAACCGCGGAGGTCCAGTGAGGTGGCCAGGTTGCGCACGAACGGGCGGAAGCCGACGCCCTGCACGATGCCCTCCACCCTCACGGAGAGCCTTGTCTGCGCCGGTGCGGGCATTCCCTGGTTACTCGTCACGCAGTTTCGATTGTGGCCGGGCCCCTCAGCAGATCCTCGGCAGAGGGTCGCCCACCAGCATGTCGACTACCCGGGCCCCGCCGAAACCGGTGTTCTGCAGCACCAGGCCCGCAGGTTCGGGGACCACCTCGCCGATGATGACGCTGCCGGTGCCCAGGGGGTGGGCGCGCATAGCCCCGAGAGCGGCCTCGACCGCCTCTGGTGCCACCACGACGACCATGCGCCCCTCACAGGCCACGTAGAGAGGGTCGAGGCCGAGCAGCTCGCACACGCCGACGACTTCGGGGCGGACGGGAAGCGCCGTCTCCTCCAGTACGACCGCCACCCTGCTCGCCGCCGCCACTTCGTTGAGCACGGTGGCGACACCGCCCCGGGTGGCGTCCCGCAGGACGTGCACGGCCGCGCCTGCCGCCTCGAGCAGGACATTGACGAGCCCGTTCAGCGCCGCCGTGTCCGAGACGATGTCGGCCGTGATCCCGAGCGTCCCCCGGGCGAGCATGACGGCGGTGCCGTGGTCGCCGATGGGGCCCGACACGATCACCCGGTCCCCCGGCCTGGCGGCGGCGCCCGAAATGGACACGGCCCGTTCGTCCACCAGCCCGATCCCGGACGTATTGACGTAGCACCCGTCGCCCTTGCCGCGTTCGACCACCTTGGTGTCGCCGGTGACTATGGGCACGCCGGCCGCGTTGGCGGCGGCCGCCATGGCCCCCACCACTCGCTCCAGGTCCGCCACCGCGAAGCCCTCCTCGATGACGAAACCGGCCGAAAGGGCCAGGGGCTGGGCGCCGCAGGCCGCCAGGTCGTTGACGGTGCCGTTGACGGCCAGGTCGCCCAGGCACCCGCCGGGGAAGAATATCGGTGAGACCACAAAAGAGTCGGTCGTAAAGGCCACGGGCCGGCCGGCGACGCTCACCACCGCCCCGTCGTTGAGCGGGGCCAGGATGGGATTGGCGAAAGCGTCGAGGAAGACCGACTCGACGAGCGAATGAGTCGCCTTCCCGCCCGAGCCGTGGGCGAGGTTGATCACGGTGTGGCCGAAAGGCCTTTTCTTCCTGCCCTTTTCGGGGCCCTGCGGTCCTGGCCCGCCAGTCACGAACGGGCCAGTCACGTCCGGGCCTTGGCCGGGGACCGTTTCAGGTTTACGCGACCGAAGTTGTAATAGGCGGCGCACGCTCCTTCGCTGGAGACCATGCACGTGCCGATCGGTTTCTCGGGCGTGCACGCCGTGCCGAACACCCGGCATTCCCACGGGCGAATGCGCCCCCTCAGCACTTCCCCGCACTGGCAGGCCCGGGGGTCGGCGACCCTCACCCCGGGGACGTCGAAGCGTTTTTCGGCGTCAAAGGTGGCGAACTCCGGCCTCAAGCTCAAGGCCGACCAGGGGATGGAGCCCAGGCCGCGCCATTCGAAGTGAGGCCGCGGCTCCATCGTGGCGGCAATAACTTCGACGGCCCTGGGGTTGCCGTCCCAGGTGACGACGCGGCTGTACTGGTTTTCCACCTCCGCGCGGCCCTCGGCCAGTTGGCGCACCACGAGGTAAACGGCCTGGAGCACGTCGAGGGGCTCGAAACCGGCCACAGCCACTGGTTTGGCGTACTCGCGGGCGATGGGCTCGTAGGGCCGGCAACCGATCACGGCGGAAACATGGCCGGGCCCGATGAAGCCGTCGAGCTCGACGTCGGCGGCGTCGAGGATGGCCCGCAGCGGGGGGATGATGGTCACGTGGTTACAGAAAACTGAGAAATTGGGCACGCCCAGAGCTTTGGCTCGCAGCAGGGTCAGAGCCGTGGACGGAGCCGTCGTCTCGAAACCGATGGCCATGAACACGACCTGGCGTCCCGGTTCGTCGACCGCCAATTGCAATGCGTCCAGGGGCGAATAGACGACCCGCACGTCCGCCCCCGACGCCTTGGCGTCGAGAAAAGAGCCCTGGCTGCCAGGCACGCGGAGCATGTCACCGAAGCAGGCCATGGTCACGCCCGGGGTGCGGGCGATGGAGATGGCGTCGTCCACCCGGCCCATCGGTATAACGCAGACCGGGCAACCCGGACCATGCACCAGTTCGACCGTGGGCGGGAGGTGGTGCTCGAGGCCGTGCTTATAAATGGTGTGGGTGTGGCCCCCGCAGATCTCCATGATCTTGTAGTGCCGGCCCGGCGTGCACAGCTCGGCGATGCGCACCGCCAGGGCGACGGCCTTGTCCCGGTCCCGGAACTCGTCGACGTAGCGCACTTGCGCTAGCTCTGGCCCGGCGCGCTGGTACTAGAGCTGGCCATAGCCTCGAGCTCGTCGGTGTAGGCCTTGGCCATGCCCTCGAGGAGTTGGAGCGTCTCAGCGGCCTCTTGCTCGTCCAGCTTGGCCAGGGCAAAACCGACGTGGATCAGCACCCAGTCCCCGACCTTTAGGTCCTCGTCCTCCAGGAGGGCGACGTTGACCCTCCGCCGGGCGCCGCTAACGTCGGCCCAAGCGTGCTGGGAGCCGTCGTCGAGCAGCTCGGTTACTTGTCCGGGGATACCGAGGCACATAGGTAGCCACCATAGGCGGCCCACAGCTCTGCCATCAGGGCCTTAGGTCCACACGCTTTAGGCTCCCGCAGCCTGGGGGGCTCACGGCGCCGGTCAGGCCCGGGCGTCAAAGGCCGACCAGGCGGGCGCCGAGCTCGATGTTGAGGGCCAGCACGGCCACTACGACACCGAGGGTGACCGTGCTCTGCACTTTGTGCAAGCGGTAGGGGGCGGGTAGGGCCTTGTGGGCTAGAGCCAGTAGGAACCCGAGGACCACCGGGAGCAAAAGGGCGTTGCCCACCTCGATGGCCACCGACAGGCGCACCGGGGAACCACACACCAGGGTCAAGCCGGCCGCCAACGCCAGCGAGGCGACGTAAACGCCATAAAAGAGGGGAGCCTGGGTGGCCCGGCAGTTGAGGCTGCGGCGCGCCCCCGTCAGTTCGGCGAAGCCCCACGCCCCGGCCAGGCTCACGACGATGGCGGCGACCAGGGCGGCCCCGACCATGCCCAGGCCGAAGGCGAGCTTTCCGGCGGCGGTGCCGAGGTAAGGCACGAGCGCGGCGGAAATGGCCTGGACGCTCGTCAGCGACCCGCCCGTTCTCACGGCCTGCCCGGCCGCCTTGGCGCCGAGGACGTGGCTGTGGCTGTTCAGCGTGGCGGCCGTCGCCACCAGCACGGCGATCATCACCACCTGGGTGACCACGGCGCCGACGGCGGTGTCGACCCTGCCGGCTCTCAGGTTCTCCCGTCGCAGCCCTTTGTCGACGACCGCCGCCTGCTGGTAGAAGACCATCCAAGGCATTATCACGGCGCCCACGTTGGCGGCCACGAGGCCCAGGTAGTCTCCCCGGCTCAGCGGTCCCACCGAACCGAAACTGGCAGCGGCGGCGTGCAGGCTCGGGTGGGCGCGAAGGGCGGCGAACAGGAACGCCAGCTCGAACAGCCCGAGCGCCAGCCCGATCCGCTCGACCCTCCGGTAGCTCCCCGACATCACCACCAGGGCCAGGAAGACGGCGGCGGCGGGGACGGTCACGCGGGGCGGGATGCCCTCCATCAGGCCCACGCCGGCCAGGCCCGCCAGCTCTGTGACCAGGGCCCCGGTGGTGCTCACGAGCAGCAAGGCGACCGAGAGGAAGGCCCATTTCCGGCCGAAGCAGTCCTTTACCAGCTCGGCGTGCCCCTTGCCGGTGGCGATCCCGAGCCGCACCGTCAGCTCCATGACGAGGTACAGCACGGGGATGAGGGCCACCTCGAGGGGCAGCAGGGAGTAGCCCCAGCTGGCCCCCGACTGTGCGGCGGTGACGACGCTGCCGGCATCGGTGTCGGCCAGCATCACCATCAGCCCAGGGCCGACGGCGGCGAGGAACATGGCCAGCACGAGGGTGTGGCGGCGCCGGGCGCGGATGACCGGGAGGCGCTCCACGTCAGGAGCTTGTGCGCCAGCCGAAGTGCCGGCGGCGAGGCTCGCCAGGCGGTCGCCTCCGTCTTGTCTGCTCATCGCCCGAGGCAGAAGGTTTTGGTTAGCCATATTTGGAAGTCCCTAAGTAATTATTGAGGCATTCCTATGGCAGCGCCTGGTGCCCAACTGCTCGTTTCGATGGGACCTTTGACCCGGCCCGGTCCTGGGGCCCGCTCGGCTAGTTTTGGGCTACAAGCCGTAGCGGCCCAGAGGGCCACAGGAGGCCAACGAATGGCTCAAAGCACACTTGCGCCGGCGGCCGCCCCCAGCGACGACAAACGCTGGCGGCAGGTGGACGTCCGAATGCGCCGCCTCGGGTACCGGCCCGATGGTCTCATCGAGGTGTTGCACACCACTCAGGAAGTTTTCGGGTACTTGGACGATGATGCCCTCGCCTACGTGGGCGAGTCCCTGGGCGTGCCGCCGAGCAAGGTCTACGGAGTAGCCACCTTCTACTCGCACTTCACCCTCAAGCCTCAGGGCGAGCACACCTGCGTGGTGTGCACCGGCACGGCCTGCTACATCAACGGTGCTTCCGGCCTGCTGGACGAGATCGTCCGTACGCTCGGGGTAGAGGCGGGTGCCACTACGCCCGACGGGAAGGTGTCTGTGCTCAAGGCCCGGTGCCTGGGCGCCTGCAGCCTGGCCCCGGCGGTCGTGATCGACGGCGAGGTCCACGGCAAGGCGACGCCTGCCGGGCTGAAGACCTTGTTGGAGGCGTTGTGAGCGCCGGCGGCGAGACGGGCGCCGACGTACGGGCGGCAGGCGAGGGCGGGGCGGCCCAGCGGCGCCGCCGCCAGCAAGAGCCGCTCATCCCGGCCGGCGCGGTGCGAGCCTCGGCCAATATTTGCCAGGCCGCCGGGTGCCTGTCGATGGGTTCGGACCGGCTCTTCGACGCCGTCCGGGACGGGGTGGTAGCGGCGGGCCTGGAGGACGTGGCGGTAAGGCGGGTCGGCTGCCTGGGCCTGTGCGCCGCCGGGCCACTCGTCGCCGTGCCCGAACAGGAGCGGCTCTATGAGAGCTGCCAGGCCGACGACCCCCCCTCCGTGGCCGCCCTGCTGGCCGGTCTGGCCGGTACGGCACCGGGAGGGCGGGCCCTGGCGGACGACCCCTTCTTCTCCCACCAGGTCAAAGTGGTGCTGGAAAACTGTGGGACCGTCGACCCCGAGAGCCTCGAGGACTACGTGGCCGTCGGAGGGTACGAGGCCCTGACCAAGGCTGTCACCACCATGACGCCCGACGATGTCGTCGGCGAGGTCGTCCGCAGCGGGCTGCGGGGCCGAGGCGGGGCGGGTTACCCCACCGGGCTCAAATGGCGCACGGTGGCCAAGGCGTTGGGGCCAGACGGCAAGTTCGTGGTGTGCAATGCCGACGAGGGTGACCCCGGGGCCTTCATGGACCGCAGCGTCTTGGAGAGCTGCCCCCAGCAGGTGTTGGAGGGGATGGCGATTGCTGGTTACGCCGTCGGCGCCAACCGTGGCTTCGTGTACGTGCGGGCTGAGTACCCCTTGGCGGTGAAGCGGCTCTCTAGCGCCATCCGCCAGGCTGAGCACGCCGGGTACCTGGGCCGGGACGTAGTCGGTACGAAGTTCGACTTCCAGGTCGAGGTGCGTATCGGCGCCGGCGCCTTCGTGTGTGGGGAAGAGACGGCTCTGATCGCGTCGATCCTGGGGGGCCGGGGGACACCGAGGCCCAGGCCGCCCTACCCGGCGGCATCGGGGCTCTGGGGCGCTCCCACGCTTATCAATAACGTCGAGACGTTCGCCAACATCGCGTCCATCGTGACTCGGGGGGGCGAGTGGCTGAGTTCGATCGGCACGGAGAAATCGAAGGGCACCAAGGTGTTCGCCCTCGCCGGGGCGGTCGCCAATACCGGGCTCATCGAAGTACCGATGGGCCTGCCCCTGCGCCAGATCGTGTTCGATATCGGCGGAGGGCTGTCCGAGGGCAGGAAGTTCAAGGCGGTCCAGACCGGTGGCCCGTCGGGCGGCTGCATACCCGAAGCGCTGCTCGACATGCCCGTCGACTACGAGACCCTGCAGGCCGCGGGGTCGATAATGGGGTCGGGCGGGATGATCGTGATGGACGACACCACGTGCATGGTAGACGTGGCCAGGTTCTTCATGGACTTCTGCCGGGAAGAGTCGTGCGGCAAGTGCGTGCCCTGCCGGGTGGGGACCGAGGAGATGTACCGGCTGCTCGACAAGATCGCCGGCGGCCGGGCCACCCGGGCCGATCTCGCTCGGCTGGAGAACCTGGCGGAGATGGTGAGGGCGACCAGTCTCTGCGGCCTCGGCCAAGGCTCGCCCAACCCGGTGTTCTCCACCCTGCGCTACTTCCGGGACGAGTACTTGGCGCATATAGACGACCGGGTATGCCCGGCCGGGAAGTGCGCGATGGGTGGCGGCGACCACGCCGGTGCCCACGGGGGGACGCCCGACCTGGTCGGTACGGGCCTGACGAGCGTTGCCGGAGGTGCCCAGTGAGCGAGGTAAGGACCCTAGTCATAGACGGCAAGGACGTAGCTGCCAATTCCGATCAGACCGTCCTGTCGGCGGCGCTGGAGAACGGCATACGCATCCCCACTCTCTGCCATCTCGAGGGACTTTCGGACATAGGCGCCTGCCGCTTGTGCATGGTCGAGGTCGAAGGCACCCCCAAACTCCTACCCGCGTGCACTACCGCCGTGGAGGAGGGGATGAAGGTCGTCACCAATTCCGAGCGCCTGGTCGCCTACCGCCAAAAGATAATCGAGCTCCTCTTCGTTGAGCGCAACCATATCTGTGCGGTATGCGTCGCCAACAAGCACTGCGAGCTCCAGGACCACGCCCAGAGGCTTGAGCTGACCCATTTCGAGCTCGCCCCCCTGCACCCGGAGCTCCCCGTCGACGCCACCCACGAGCGTTTCACCCTCGACCACAACCGGTGCATATTGTGCACCCGTTGCGTGCGGGTCTGTGACGAGGTCGAGGGGGCGCACACCTGGGACATCGCCGGCCGGGGCATCAGCGCTCGGCTTGTTAGCGACGGGGGCACGCCCTGGGGAAGCTCCACCACGTGTACGAGCTGCGGCAAATGCGTGCAGGTGTGCCCGACCGGCGCCTTGTCGGAAAAGGGCCGGTCCGTGGCCGAGGGCAAGGCGCACCGGCCGTACCTGCCCTACCTCGTGGCAAGGCATGACAGGTGAGCGAGGACGCCGTGACCGAGAGTGCCGTGACCGATGACAAAGGAGGGACAGTGGCGAAGGCCAAAGTGGCGACGATCTGGTTGGACGGGTGTTCTGGTTGCCATATGTCGTTCCTGGACATCGACGAGCGCCTTTTGTTGTTGGCCGAGCGGGCCGACCTGGTCTACGGCTGCCTGGTCGACGCCAAGGAGTTCCCCGAGGGCGTGGACGTAACCCTGGTCGAAGGGGCGGTGAGCTCGACGGAAGACTTGCGCAAGATCCGCGAGGTCCGGGCGCGCAGCCGCGTGGTCGTGTCCCTGGGCGACTGCGCCGTCACCAGCAACGTGCCCGGGATGCGCAACCCGTTCGGGCCGCAGGCCGTCCTGGACAGGGCGTACCTGGAAAACGTCACGCTGAACCCACAAATACCCACCACGGACTTGCCGGCCCTGTTGGCCGAGTCATTGCCGGTGCATGCCTACGTGCCGGTGGACGTTTTCGTGCCCGGGTGCCCGCCCTCGGCCGACCGAATATTCGAGGTTGTCCTGGGCCTGCTTGACGGGCATGTGCCCGACAGCTCCCCCCAAGCCCGCTTCGGCTGATCTGAGGAGAAAAAGTGAGCGAGATCGTTATCGAACCGGTGACCCGTATCGAGGGTCACGCCAAGATCACCGTCTTTCTTGACGAGGCGGGGCAAGTCCGCGACGCCCACTTCCACGTCACCCAGGTCAGGGGCTTCGAACGAATAGCCCAGGGACGCCCTCTGCACGAGATGCCGTCCTTGATGGCCCGGATCTGCGGCATCTGCCCCGTCAGCCATCTCATCGCGTCGGCCAAGGCATGTGACGAGATCCTCGGCGTGGCCGTGCCCCCCGTGGGCCTCAAGTTGCGCCGGGTCATGAACCTGGCCCAGATCGTCCAGTCCCACTCTCTTAGTTACTTCCACCTGACCTCGCCCGACCTGCTCCTCGGTTTTGACAGCGACCCTGCCAACCGCAACATCCTGGGGGTGGCGGCCAAGGCGCCCGAGATGGCCCGGGACGGCATCGCCCTGCGCCGCTTCGGCCAGGAGATCATCGAGAAGCTCGGCGGCAAGAGGGTGCACCCGGCCTGGGTCGTGCCCGGCGGCGTCAGCGCCCCCCTTCAGGCCGAACAGCGTGACGCTATCCTGGGCACGGTGCCCGAGGCCCACGCCCGGGCGGCGCGGGCGCTCGAGTGGTACAAGGAGAACATGGCTTCGTGGGAGGACGAAGCAGCTGTGTTCGCCAATTTCCCTAGTATGTTCATGGGACTTGTGCACGAGAGCGGCAACGCCGCCTACTCCGATGGCGGGCTCACGATGGTGGGCAGCGACGGCAAGGTGCACCTCGACAAGGTCGACCCCCGCCCCTACTGGGAGTACTTCGGTGAGGCGGTCGAGCCCTGGACCTACCTCAAGTTCCCTTATTTCAAGCCCATTGGTTACCCCGACGGGATGTACCGCGTGGGCCCGTTGGCCCGCGTCAACGTGGTCGACCAGCTGGGGACGCCGGCCGCCGACGCCGAACTGGCAGAGTTCAGGTGGCGTCTGGGCCGGTACCCCTCCAGCTCTTTCCACTACCACTGGGCACGCTTGATCGAGATCCTGCACTGCGTGGACATGGTGGGGGAGATCCTGTCCGAGCCCGACATCCTCAGTGAGGAAGTCCGGGCCCGTGCCGCCATCAACCGGCGAGAAGGAGTGGGAGTTTCCGAGGCGCCCCGGGGGACTTTGTTCCACCACTACCGGGTCGACAAGGACGGTGTGGTCGAATGGGCCAACCTGATCATCGCCACCGGGCACAACAACCTGGCCATGAACCAGGGCGTGCTCCAGGTCGCCCGTCACTACATCAAGGGCGAGCACGTCGAAGAGGGCATGCTCAACCGGTTGGAAGCCGTTATCCGGGCCTACGACCCGTGCCTATCGTGCTCGACCCACGCCGTCGGGCAGATGCCCCTACAGGTCGAGATCGTCAGCACCGAAGGACAAGTAGTCCGCCGCATCGGCCGGACTGGTGACTGAACAACCTGGGACAATGGCTACAGCCAAGGTTTTCGTCGTCGGCTTCGGCAACCCGTTGCGGGGCGACGACGGTGTGGGACAGGAGGTGGCGCAAGTCCTGGCGCGCCAGAAAAGCCATCTGCCCGTGCTGGCGGGCACCGATGTCACGTGCGCGCACCAGTTGGTGCCCGAGATGGCGCTGGACGTGTCCCGGGCCAGCTTCGCCGTGTTCGTGGACGCGGCCAGCGACCGGCGCCCGGCCGGTACGGTCACGCTGCGCCGGTTGGCGCCGCCCGCGGCGGACGCCGGGCGCACGGGGGCCACGTCGGCCAGCTGTTGGGAGGATTTCAGCCCGGAAGCCTTGATGGCGCTGGCGCAGGATCTATACGGGAACGCCCCACCGGCGGCCCTGGTGACTATCGGGGTGGAGGACACCGACCTGGGTAGTGCCCTTTCGTCGGTGGTGAGGCTTGCCGTACCCCGAGCGGCCGCCGCGGTGCGGTTGGCCATATCTGCAGGGACCTGTGCGCGCCCGGCGCACCGGCCCCGGTCCGAGAGTGGAAGAACAAAAGGAAGAGGCCACAATGCATGAACTGTCGCTTGTCGAGGACCTTGTCACCGAGGTCCGCAGGCGCGCCAAGGGCCGCACCGTGCTCGAAGTGTGGGCCCGCTGCCCCGTGAGCGTCGACTCTGGCGAGTTGTCCGACAATTTCGCTTTTCTGACCTCGCAGCAAGAAGGTGCCGAGGACGACGCATCGCTGCGCCGGGCTCGGCTCAAACTGGTGACGACGCCTTTGTTTATGCAATGCCCGTGCGGATTTGAAGGCGAGCTCGGTGCGGGTGAGTTCGCCGGTCACATAGGGATTTGCCCCGACTGCGACCGAGTGGCGGAAATCGACGCCGCCTTGGAGCTGGTCGCCATGAGCTACGCCGACATCGAGCCCTTCGGCGCAGCCTGAGGGACCTATTGCCCTAAACCTCGCTCTGCCCTTCCGCTAATTGTTGTTAGATAGGAGGAGCTCAAAATGAAGGTATGGATCGAGCAGGAGTTTTGCACCGGTGACGCCCTCTGTGAGGACCTGTGCCCGGGCGTGTTCGAGATGGGTGACGACGCTTTGGCCCACGTCAAAGGTGAGGACGGCACAAATGGCGGGAAGCCCGGGACCGCCGTGCCCGAGGTGCTCGAGGACGGTGTGCTGGACGCCCAAGCCCAGTGCGCCGGTGAGTGCATCTACGTCGAACGCTGAGCCCAGTCTCACCCTGGTCGAGCACCGGCCCGACCGTCGGCCTAGATGCCCTCGGTCTGGTCGGTCCTCGGGGCTGACTTCGACCTGGCGGCGTATACCGCGGCCTCGGTCCGGCGGGAGAAACCCATTTTGGCGAGCAGGTTGGACACGTAGTTCTTGACCGTCTTTTCGGCGAGGAACATCTCGGCGCCGATCTGCCTGTTGGTCTTGCCCTCGGCTATGAGGTCCAGGATGCGGCGCTCCTGGGGCGAGAGCCGGGCGATGCGCTCGTCTTCCTGCTTGCCCCGCAGGCGCTCCATGACGCTGGCCGTGAGGGCCGGGTCAATGAGGGACTGGCCAGCGGCGACGCGCCGCACGGCCGAGACGAGTTCGGGGCCTCGTATCTGTTTGAGCAGGTAGCCGCTGGCGCCGGCCAGTATGGCGGCGAACAGGGCGTCGTCGTCGGCGAACGACGTGAGCATTAGGCAGCGCAGCTCAGGCAGTTCCGCCCGCAAGTCCCTGCACACCTCTATCCCGCTGGTGCCGGGCAGGCGCACGTCCAGGACGGCGACGTCGGGGCGGGTGGGCGGCACCCTGGTCATGGCCTCCTCGGCGTTTGACGCCTCTCCGACCACGTCGAAGTCGTCCTGGGTCTCGAACAGCTCGCGCAGCCCTCGACGCACGATCTCGTGGTCGTCCAGGAGAAAAATACGGACCGTCATGTTGGGGCCTCCCGGAGGCAGGTTTGGGCCTCCCGAACTTTCACGTTAGCGGTGCCGAGCGGCGCGCCAGGGCCCCGGCCCGGGATTTGCCTTCCCGAGCCGGGGCCCATTGTGCGCAGGTCGCTGGCGGACGTCTGTTGGTTAGGAGGGGACCGCGGCCCCGACCGGGGACTTGGTGGTGATGACCTGGTCGGCGGGCACCAGGCGGGGTATCTCCTCGGTCAGCGGGACCTTGCGGAAGTGGCGTAGGCCCAGGACCGACAGCACCGACGCTATGGCGGCGGCGATGAAGGCGGCGATGGCACTGATCAGGGCGATCTGGCCCATCTTCCACCAGCCGTAGGCATTGAGGAGCATCCCTCGCAGGGTCGTGCCCTGGAAAACGGTCTGCACCTTGGCTTCGGCGGCGGTATAGGCAGGGGTGCCGGGCGGGAGGGCCAGGGCGTCTGCGCTCAGCTGGGCATAGGTCTGGCCGCCACCGATCTCCTGCAGGTGATAGAAGATGAAGTGGTCGGCGTACGCCTCGGCCTGCGCTCCGGTGGTCAGAGGCTCGCCGGCGTACTTCTCGAGGTACGGGAGCATCACGGGTTCGATCTCGGTCCCGACCTTGGCCTGTTCAAAGGCGGCCTTGGACGGGAAGGTGATCTTCTGGGAGGCGAGCTGGCTCGTAACGGTGCCATTTGTGTAGCTGTAGGCCCAAAACAGGAGCGCTCCGGCCGCCACCAGCACTACGGCCATTAATAGGCCTCCGGCGCTCACGATCGCATCAAACGACTTCCTGCGCATCTTGTTCTCCTCTCACATTTGCCCCAACCGGGCTTGTAACCAGGATGGGTCAGCGCCGAGCGTCATTAGTAGGGCCTAACGTCCCAGCCCCGGCCCACCAAGGTCACCGCTTTAGGGCAGCCAGGCCTGCGGTTTTGGGGTTACCGGCCCCGGCGGCGGTGCCTTAGCCTCTAGGGCATGCTCCACCTGAGTTCGTCGCCAGAGCTCGACAACCATGAGACGGGCCCCTCGCACCCCGAACGCCCGGGCCGGGTGGAGGCCGTCCTCGAGGGCATCGACCGTGCTGGCCTCCGCGACTCCGTCGTCGCCCTGGCGCCCCGGCGAGCCACGGTGCAAGAGCTGTTGAAGGTCCACACCGCCGAGTACCTCCGGGCGCTCGAGGACTTCTGCCACTCGGGCGGGGGGGCGCTGGACTTCGACACCATAGCCAGCCCCGGGTCCTGGGACACTGCCCTTCTGGCCGCCGGCGGGGTACTGGCGGCGGTCGAGGCCCTCGGGAACGCCGGCAAGGGGGTGGGCTTTGTCGCCCATCGCCCACCCGGCCACCACGCCACAGCCGACCAGGCGATGGGCTTCTGTCTCGTAAACAACGTGGCCGTTGCCGCCGCCGCCCTGGTCGACCAGGGCGAGCGGGTCCTTGTCCTGGACTGGGACGTGCACCACGGGAACGGCACGCAGGCTATTTTCTGGGACGAGCCGAGGGTGCTCTACGTCTCGACCCATCAGTGGCCCCTCTACCCGGGGACAGGTGACGTGAACGCCACCGGCGGGCCCGGGGCCCCGGGCCTGACCCTCAACATCCCTGTGCCCCCGGGCACGACCGGCGACGTGCTGCTTTATGCGTTCGACGAGGTCGTCGCGCCGGCCGTCGCCGCCTTCGGTCCCAGCTGGGTCCTCATATCGTCCGGGTTCGACGCCCACCGCGACGACCCGTTGGCGAACCTGGCCCTGTCTGCGGGCGATTTCGCCGATCTGGCGGTCCGGGCCCAAGCCCTGGTCACGGGTCCGGGCCGGGTGGTGGTCGTCCTCGAGGGTGGTTACGACTTGGGTGCCATCAGGGCCAGCGCGGGGGCGGTGGCGGCGGCCCTGCTGGGCGAGGGCTACCGTCCCGAACCCGCCACGTCGGGAGGGCCGGGGGCCCACGCCGTCGAAAGGGCCAGGCGGGTGCGCTCAGTCTTGGGCTCGGGCGGCTGACGGCTCGCTCAAAGGGACCGCATCAGCTGGTACACGCCGGCGAAATCGCCGGCGGCCTTGGCCGGGAGCGGGACCACGCCGCCTAGAGCGCGGGCACCCCAGGCTATTTGGGCCGTGCGCTCGACGAGGGCCACGATATGGAGCACCTTGGCCGGGGTCGGCCCGACGGCCACCATCCCGTGGTTGGCCAGGAGGGCGGCACCGCGGTCCTGGAGGGCGGCCACGGCGTTCGTGCCCACCTCGGCCGACCCGGACATGGCGTACTCGGCGCAACGGACGTCCCCACCGACGTACATCGTGAACTCGTCCACGCATGCCACCAGCGGTTCGTGGCTGCAGGCAAACATCGTGGCCCACACGGGGTGAGCGTGGATGACCGACCCGACGTCGTCGAAGGCGCGGTAGCAAGCCAGGTGCAACAGCAGCTCCGAAGTGGGGCTGCGGCCCTCGGCACAGGCCACGACCTGGCCCTCGGGACCGACTACGACCAGGTCCTCGATGCCCATGGCCTGGTAATCGACCGAAGACGGTGTACAGACGATGGTCCCGTCGGCCTGGCGGGCCGAAATATTGCCGGAGGTGCCTTCGACGAGCCCGCGGCGCAGCAGCTCCTTGGCCGTGGTCAGGACGATCTCATGCGCATTTTCAACTGTTCTCATAGTCACCTGCTTTGACGTAGTACTTGGGGATTGACGACGTTGTCCGGTACCTTGCCGGCCATGAGCGCTTCCAGGTCGTCGGCCACCGTTTGGGCGCCCCTGGCCTCCGTGTCGGTCGTGGCGCCGCCGATATGGGGGCTGAGGACGACGTTGGGCATGGACAGGAGAGGATGGCCGGCGGGGAGCATTTCGCCTTCGAAATGGTCGAGGCCGGCCCCGCTCAGCCGGCCCGGCTCCAGGGCCTCGACGAGGGCGGCCATGTCGTGGAGCTTGGCCCGGGCCGTGTTGAGGAAGACCGACCCGGGGCGCATCCAGGAGAACTGCTCGGGCCCGAAGAAGCCGACCGTCTCGGGGGTGACGGCGGCGTGCAGGGTCACTACGTCGGCGTCCCGCACGGCCGCCCGCAGGTCGTGGCCCGCTGCCTCCACGTAGGGGTCATAGAGGACGACGTCCATCCCCAGCCCCGCCAGGCGCCAGTGCAGGGCCCGGCCGACGGCGCCGTAGCCGATTATGGCGGCCCGCCGCCCGGCCAGTTCCCAACCACGGAACCGCTGGTAGGGAATGGTGCCGCGGCGGAACACCTCTAGTTCGCGCACGTCCCGGTCGGCAGGCAGGATGCGCCTGACGACGGCGAGCAGGAGGCCGACGGCGAGCTCGGCTACGGCGTCAGCGTTGCGCCCCGGGGTGCGCAGGACGGGTATGCCGGCGGCGGTGGCCGCCTCGACGTCGACGTTGTTGGGATCGCCCCGGGTGGCGGCGATGGCCCGGAGGGGCAGGTCGAAAACGGGCCCGCTCACGAAGTCGGCCTCTACGACGGCGATATCCGCGCCGAGCGCCTTCAGTCGTTCGGCCAGGCCGGGCCCGTCGTAAATCTTGAGCGGCTCCTGGTCTATCCAGGGCTCGTAGACGACATCGGCCAGGAGCTTCAGCTTGTCGAAACCGGCGCCCCTCATGGGCGCGGTGACGAACGCCCGGTGAGCGGGGCCGGGCACGTTTTTAGGAACCGGCACGGGTGCAATACTGTCCCCTCGTGCCGGCCAGGTCCCAATCCGCCGACGCCACATCTTCTACCGGCGGCGCCCCCGGCCCCTCGTACCGCGGCAACGGCGCCCTGGTGGCGGGCGTGGATGTCGGCACCACGGCGGTGAAGGCGGTGGTGGCCGACGAGGACGGCAGGGTGGTCGGGCGGGCTCGGGTGGCCAGCCGGCTCGCCATAGGCGCGGGCGGCAACCTTGAACACGACGCTCAGGCCTCCTGGTGGGAGGCTCCAAGGTCCGTATTGCGACAGGCCATCGGCGCTGCCCGCCCCCGGGCCGTGGCCGTCTCGGCCATGATGCCGTCGGTGACGGCGGTCGGCCCCGAAGGGCGACCGCTCGGCCCCGGGCTGCTCTACGGTGACGGGCGCCTCGCCCCTTCGTCGGCCGGCGTTACCGGCGACCCCACCGCCAACGACGAGATGGCGCGCCTTTGTGGTTGGGTGGCGGCCCACCACCCCGGCGCGAGCGGGTACTGGCCCGCCCAGGCCGTCGCCAACGCCTCTCTCGGGGGCGAGGGGGTGACGGACCTGGCCTCGGCGTTCGCCGCCGGGCCGCTTTTCGGCGGCTCGGGCTGGGACGAAGCCACCTGCCAGGCGTCCGGTTTCCCGGCCGCCCGCCTGCCGAGAGTGGCCGTTTTCGGCGAGGCCATCGGGCGCGTGGCTCCGGGGGTACTTGGTGCTGAGGACGCCGGGGGCGGCGATGTCCTACTGGGCGCCGGTTCCGTAGACGGGATGTGCGAGCAGCTGGTATCCGGGACGGTCCAGGCGGGCGACGTCCTCATCGCCCTGGGGTCGGCCCTTGTCGTGTGGCTGACCGTGCCCGGTTGGCCGGACGAAGTCCCGGGACTGTGGAGGGCCCCCCACCTGGCCCCCGGGATGGCCATGCTCGGAGGGGCGAGCAACGCCGGGGGCATGTGGGCCGACTGGGTCGACCGCGTCGTGCGGCCCTGTCCCGAAGGTCCCGGCGACGTACCTATCTGGTGGCCGTGGGCCAGGGGCGAGAGAGTCCCCTGGCACGACCGGGCCCTGCGCGTGGGCCTGGCCGGGGCCGACATCTCCCATGGGCCCCAAGCGCTACGGCGAGGTGCCTACGAAGCGACAGGCTTTGTCGCCCGCTACATAGTGGAGCGGGCGGCCAGTTGCGGCACCTCGCCTGGCCGCTTCGTGGCCAGCGGAGGGGGGACGCTCAACCGGCCCTGGCTGCAGGCCGTGGCCGATGTCCTGGGACAGCCGGTCCTGCCCATGGCGGTGCCCGAGGGGGCCGCCCTGGGCGCGGCCTGGCTGGCCCGGATGGCGGCCGGCCTGGAAACCTCGATCAGCGATGGGCAACGCTGGGCGCGGTGGTCGGCACCCGTCGAGCCCCGGCGGGAGTGGTCCGAAGCCGCGGCTGAGCGTTACCAGCAGTGGCGCGAAGGCCTGCCCGGCCAAGCATGAAGGGGGGCCAGCATGGCGAGCCGCCTACCGGACCTCAATGGAACGAGCCCCAGCGCCCGCACGGGGGATGCGTGGCGCTGGGGCTCGCCGGGTACCCGCCGCTAGCTGGTTGAAGGGGCTGGGGTAGTGGGTGGGGGAGCTGTCACGGTCGTGGTGGGCAGCACCTGGAGCAGGGCGCCGCTGGTGCCGCGCACGCGCTCGACCGTAAACGGGTTGCTGGTCGGGTTACCCAGGCTCTGGCCGAGGTGGACCGACCCCGTCGAGGCCAGCTGGCCCTCGATGTAGAGCTTGACCGTGAAGCCCCGAGAGCAGTGGGTGGAGAAGTCAAGCCCGTCGACCAGCCCGTAGTTGACGAAGCGGAAGAGGATCGTGTGCTTGGCCGGGCCCACGACGACGATGTCGTTGCCGCCGCCCCCGATCAGCTGCACATCGAGGAACTTCCCGCTCGTGGTCAGCGACCCCGAGAAGATGACCCGGTCCTGAAGGCTGGCGTGGGTGACCCGTAATGCCCATCCGCCGTCGGGGTCGTGCCAGAGGTAGGCACCGTCGCTCCCGGCCAGCAACGTGGCGGGCCTGCCCTCGGCCACGTCCGGCCAGGCGCCGGCCACGCAGTTGTCTGGGGCCACCGCGGGGGGAGCGGACGGGACCAGGGACTCGGCCACGACGGTCGTCGTGGTGGCGCCGGGGGCGGAAGTCGTGGGGACAGGTAGGCGAGGTGGCCGCCGGGCCCAGGCGGTCCCGGAGGTCACGCCTGTGCTCGCCACGACCACGCACGCCCCGAGCAGGAGCCTGCCGGCTCGGGTTGCGGATCTAGTGGTGCGCACGGGTGTTGCCTCCTGGTCAAATGGGCCGCTCCTGGCCCTGGTCATCAGTATCCGTCCGACTTGTTATGCATCGTGCCACCAAATTGTGATGATCCTGCGAAGAACGGGACATTAACAGCAAGTTGACCTTCTTGCTTGGGCGCAGCCGCCGGTCCGAGTACCAGGCTACGGAAGGTAGCGTTCGGGTAAGCGCCACCGTAAGACCAGCCGTTAGCGAAGGAGAGCGCGGACCATGACCCAAACCACCGCACCTGCTGCCCCGGTGCTGCCTGCCGGCCCCCTTTCCGAGCACGAGGCCCAGCTGACCGATGCCTATTGGCGGGCCGCCAACTACGTCTCGGTCGGCCAGATCTATCTCCTGGACAATCCTCTGCTGCGCCAGCCCCTCGAGCCGACGGACGTGAAGGCCCGGCTGCTGGGGCACTGGGGGACGACGCCCGGCCTCAACTTCGTTTACGCCCACATGAACCGGGTCATCCGCAACTGGGACCTCAATGCCATCTACGTCATGGGCCCGGGCCACGGCGGCCCGGCGGCGGTCGCCAACGCTTACCTCGAGGGGACCTACAGCGAGGTGTACCCCCATATCACCCAGGACGAAGAGGGCCTGCGCAAATTGTTCCGCCAGTTCAGCTTCCCGGGCGGGATCCCCTCTCACGTGGCGCCCGAGACGCCCGGCTCCATACATGAGGGTGGGGAGCTCGGTTATGCCCTTTCGCACGCCTATGGCGCCGCTTTCGACAACCCGGACCTTCTCGTCTGCTGCATAATCGGCGACGGCGAGGCCGAGACGGGGCCCCTGGCGACGGGTTGGCACAGCAACAAGTTCCTCAACCCGGTCACCGACGGCGCCGTGCTGCCCATCCTGCACCTGAACGGTTACAAGATCGCCAACCCGACCGTCCTGGCCCGCATAGGCGACGACGAGCTCACCTCTTTGCTGGAAGGCTACGGCCACGAGGTGCACTGGGTCTCGGGCGACGACCCGGCCGAGATGCACCAGCTCATGGCGGCCACGCTCGACACGGTTATCGAGCGGGTGACCTCCATACAGCGGGCCGCTCGCGAACAAGGGGTGACCGAAAGGGCCCCTTGGCCCATGATCGTGCTGCGTTCGCCCAAAGGCTGGACCGGCCCCAAGTTTGTCGACGGGCTCCCCACCGAGGGCACGTGGCGTTCCCATCAGGTACCCCTGGCCGAGGTCCGGACCAACCCCGACCACCTGGCGGCGCTGGAGTCGTGGTTGCGCAGCTACCGGCCCGAGGAACTTTTCGACGAAAGCGGTGCCCTGGTGCCGGAACTGGCCTCCCTGCCGCCCAAGAGCCATCGTCGTATGAGCGCCAACCCACATGCCAACGGTGGCCGGCTCCTCCGGGATCTGGTGTTGCCCGATTTCCGCGAGTACGGGGTACCGGTGGCCAAGCCCGGGACAACTTTCACTGAGGCCACGCGGGTCCTGGGCTCGTTCCTGCGAGACGTGGTGACCGCCAATCCCAAGAGCTTCCGCGTGTTCGGCCCGGACGAGGTCGCCTCCAACCGCCTGGGCTCGGTGTTCGAAGTCACCAACCGCCAATGGGAGGCGGAAGTACTGGACACCGATGACCACCTGGCGCCCGAGGGCCGGGTCATGGAGGTGCTCTCCGAGCACCAATGCCAGGGTTGGTTGGAAGGCTATCTACTTACGGGCAGGCACGGTCTGTTCACCAGCTACGAGGCATTCATACACATCATCGACTCGATGTTCAACCAGCACGCAAAATGGTTGAAGAGCACCAGCGTGATCCCCTGGCGCCGGCCCATCGCCTCTCTCAACTACCTGCTGTCCTCCCACGTGTGGCGCCAGGACCACAACGGCTTTTCGCACCAGGACCCCGGCTTTATCGATCACGTCGTCAACAAGAAGGCCGGGGTCATCCGGGTTTACCTCCCACCTGACACCAATTGCCTCTTATCGGTGGCCGACCATTGCCTGCGCAGCCGCCATTACGTCAACGTGATCGTGGCGGGCAAGCAGCCTGCGCTCAATTACCTGACGATGGACCAGGCCATCCTGCACTGCACCCGGGGCATCGGGATCTGGGACTGGGCGTCCAACGACGAGGGCGACCCCGACGTGGTCATGGCCTGCTGCGGCGACGTCCCCACCCTGGAGACGCTGGCCGCCGTCGACTTACTGCGCACGCATCTGCCGGATCTACGGGTCAGGGTCGTCAACGTCGTCGACCTGATGCGTCTCCAGCCCGAATCAGAGCACCCCCACGGGCTTTCGGACTCGGAGTTCGACACCCTTTTCACCAAGGACAAGCCCGTGATCTTCGCCTATCACGGCTACCCGTGGCTTATCCACCGCCTTACCTACCGCCGCACCAACCACGCCAACATGCACGTGCGCGGCTACAAGGAGGAGGGCACGACCACGACCCCCTTCGACATGGTGATGCTCAACGACCTCGACCGTTTCCACCTAGTGATGGACGTGGTCGCCCGGGTGCCCTTCCTCGGCTCGCACGCGGCCTCGCTAAGCCAACTGATGGCGGACGACCGGGCCCGGGCCCGGGCCTACACCCGCCTCGATGGCGATGACGACCCCGAGATCCGCGACTGGACCTGGCCCTACTGATGCCGCCGGAAAAGCCATAATGCGCCTACTTGTCGTGAACGCCGGCTCGAGCAGCCTGAAGCTGTCGGTCCTCGATGAGCACGACACGCTCCTAGGTTCGGAGGTCCTGCCCGCGCCCGGGGGCCAGGTGGACCAGGCCGCCCTGAAGGATGTCATCGCCCATCACAGCCCGATCGACGCGGTGGGCCACCGCATCGTCCATGGCGGGACCGAGTTTACGGGCCCGGTGCTCGTGGATGCCCGGGTGGTCCGCCGTCTGGAGGCGCTGTCCGACCTGGCCCCGTTGCACCAGCCCAAATCCTTGCGGGGCCTTCAGGCCGTCAGCCGCATGCTCCCGAACGTGCCCGCCGTGGCCTGCTTCGACACCGCTTTCCACGCCACCATGCCGGCGGCGGCGACGACCTATGCACTGCCCGTTCAGTGGCGCCGGCGATGGGACCTGCGCCGGTTCGGGTTCCATGGGCTCTCGCACTCCTATGCGTCGCGCCGTGGCGCCGAGATGAGCAGCGGGGGCCCCCGGCGCCCAGGCCCCCTCCGGACGGTCACCTGCCACCTGGGTGCCGGAGCCTCCCTGGCCGCGGTGCTCGACGGCGCTTCGGTGGACACGACAATGGGTTTCACGCCCAACGAGGGCTTGGTCATGGCCACTCGGTCGGGCTCGGTCGACCCGGGGCTGCTGCTGTGGCTGGAGGACCACGTGGGCATGCCGTCCTCGGAGCTCGCCTCGACCCTCGAGCACCGCTCCGGTCTTCTCGGCCTGAGCGGCACGGCGGACATGCGCGCCGTCCTGGAAGCGGAAAGCAAAGCCGACGCCGACGCCACCCTCGCCATCGGTGTCTACCTGCACCGCCTGAGGGCAGGGATCGGGGCCATGGTCGCGGCTCTGGGCGGTCTGGACGTCCTCGTGTTCACCGGAGGAGTGGGCGAACGCTCGGCACCGGTGCGATGGCGGGCGGCGGAGGGCCTCGGGCACCTCGGCGTGGCCCTGGACGAGGACGTTAACGCTACGGCCCAGCCCGACCAGGAGCTGACGGCCACCGGCGCTCCCGTGCGGTCGTTCGTGGTCGAGGCCCGCGAAGACCTGGAGATCGCCCGGGGGGTGCGCCAGGTGCTGGGAGGGCCCGGCGACAGCGTTTTTGTGTAGGCCCGGGAACCAGCATAAAATCGTTTCAAAGGAGGCGCAACGTTCCGGGTCGGCGGGGCTAGGCTTATAACGTGGTCGAGCTTCGCGACAACCGATGGTGCGAGTGCCACAATGACGAATAGATGCCCGAGGGCATGAGCGAGGGGTATGCGCCCGGGGCCTCCGGGGACGGTCACAACCACGTTGTTGGTGAGCACGTTGTTGGTGGGGAGGGCGGCGGGCCTTTGTCCGTCCTGAGGACATTAGGTACGAGCTGGGAGCCGGGCCCTCCGGCCGAGGCCCCTCCGGCGCGGGGAAAAGTCAACTCCCACGTTCACCTGCCGCCGAATTTCTCCGCCTTCAATACCGTCGTGCAAGCCGCCGAGCTGGCTGGGGCGCAGGGCGTCGGGGTCCTAGGCGCCAGCAACTATTACCACTTCGGGGTGTACGAGCCGTTTGCCGAGCGCTCGTTCTCGCTCGGGGTTTTTCCTCTGTTCGGCCTCGAGGTGGTCTGCCTCCAGGAAGATCTTCGCCAAGCCGGCGACCGGGTCAATGACCCGGGGAACCCCGGCAAGACGTACCTGTGCGGCAAAGGCATCACGCAGTTCGCGCCCATGAGCGCCGCTGCTGCCGGTCTGATGGGCACGGTCCGCTCCGTCGACAGCGATCGGATAGCGGCCATGATCGACAAGCTCAGCCGTATATTCGAAGCGTCCGGCATCCGGACAGGCGTGACCGAAGGCTCTATAAGGGCAGCCATCGTGAGCCGTTACGGCATCCCCGCCGACTCGGTGTACCTGCAAGAGCGTCACGTGGCCCAAGGATTTCAAGAGGCGCTATTTGCGACCGTGGGGCCTGAAGCGCTCCCCGCGGCCCTGGTCAGTCTGCTCGGGGCCGACCCGGGCCCGCACCTGGACGCGGTGAGCGTGCAGAACGCCATCCGCTCCCACCTCATGAAGGCGGGCAAGCCCGGTTATGTCGAGGAGACTTTCGTGGGCCTCGACCACGCCTACCAAATGGTCCTGGCACTGGGCGGCGTGCCCTGCTACCCGGTCCTGGCCGATGGGGCACAGCCGGTGTGCGAGTTCGAGCAACCAGTGGAGCGCCTGGTGGCTGCGCTGCAAGAGCACCGGGTCCATTGTGCCGAGCTCATTCCCAACCGCAACGCCGTCCCCGTGCTCGGCGCCTACGTGCGGGCGCTGCGCCAGGCGGGTATCGCCGTCCTGGCGGGCACCGAGCACAATACCCTCGACATGGTCCCGATGGAGCCCCACTGCGCCGGTGGCGAGCCGGTGCCGGAGGATCTAAGAGACATTTTCTGGGAAGGTGCATGCGTGATCGCCGCCCACCAGTTCCTAGGTGCCAACGGGAAAAGCGGTTATGTCGATGCCTACGGAGAGCCGGCCCCGTCTTATTCCAGCCCGGACGCCCGTATAAAGGCGTTCGCCCGTCTGGGCGCGGCCGTTATAGAGAAGTACGCGGACATGGCTCGTACTCATAGCGTTACTTCGTCGAGGGGTTAGCTCATGGTCACGACTACACAATTGCCGGCTTCTGCGGCCCCCACTGCCCTCCTCGAGGCCCTGGTGGAGCTGTCGCACTCCTACGGGTCGGACCCCGAGCTGGTCCTGGCCGGGGGCGGCAACACTTCGGTGAAATTCGACGACCACATGTTGGTCAAGGGTAGCGGGACGGCGTTGGCGGACATCAGGGCGGAGGACTTCGTAGATCTCGACCGGGCGGCTCTCCAGGCATTGCTCGAGCGTGACCTGGGCACCTCGCGCGACGAGCGTGAAGCTGCCTTCAAGCAGGCGGTGCTGGCGGCGCGCCTGTACCCCGAGCGGGCGCAGCGACCCTCGGTCGAAGCTGTCCTGCACCATCTGATGCCGGGCCGGTTCGTGGTCCACCTCCACGCCACATGGGTAAACCAGTTCAGCTGTTGCCGGGAAGGGCGGAGCCTGGTCCTCGACAACCTCGGTGACGACGTGATCTGGATCGACCTGGTCGACCCCGGCTTCGCTTTGGCCCAAGCCCTGCAAGAAGAGCTGCGGGCCTTCACTGGGAGGACAGGCAAGGACTGCCCGCGGGCCGTGATCATGCAGAACCACGGGCTCGTGGTGAGCGGCGCTACGCGCCAGGAAACGACCGCGCATATCGAGTGGCTGTCCAGCGAGCTCCGGGCCGTTCATGACCAAGCCGCCAAGGAGCATGCAGACAAGGAACGGGCCGCCGCGGGGGCGCTTTCTCACCCGGGCGCCCTCGACGAGACCGAGGTACGAGCCCTTGTCAATGTCATCGGGCCGGCCTTGCGCGGCCTGCTCGGCCGGACCGGTGAGCCCCTGAAGGTGGTCACCTTCGATGATTCGGCCCCCGTCCTCGAACTGGTGGCCGGGGAGGGCGGCTGTGCCATAGCCATGGGTGGCCCTCTATCGCCCGACCAGATCGTGTACTGCCGGTCCTTCCCGCTCTGGGTCGCGGCCCGGCCCGGCGAGCCGGCGGTGGACCTGAAGGCGCGCTTGGCCGCCGCCGTAAGCGAGCACACGGGCACCTTTCAGGTGCCTCCTACGGTGGTCCTGGTGCAGGGCCTCGGCCTGTTTGCGTCCGGGAGCACCTGGGCGGACGCCGACACGGCCCGTCTCGTTTACATCGACGCCATCAAGGTCATGGCCGGCGCCCGGCGGATGGGCGGTGTCCAATACTTACCGGACGACTTTCGCAGTTTCATCGAGCATTGGGAAGTGGAGTCCTACCGCCAAGCCGTGAAGGCGGCCGCCGCCGGCACAGGGAGGGTGGCGGGCAAGGTCGCCCTGGTGACCGGGGCCGCCCAGGGGTTCGGGCTGGAGATCGCCCAGGACCTAGTCGCCCAGGGTGCCCATGTGGTGCTTTCGGACGTCAACGCCGCCGGGGCCCGCGAGGCGGCCGCCGCCCTCAGCGCAGAGCGCGGTGCAGGCAGGGCCATCGGGCTGCCCATCGACGTCACCGCCGCGGAGTCCGTGGCGCAAGCCGTCCACCAGGTGGTCAGGGCCTATGGCGGCCTCGACCTGCTCATCTCCAACGCCGGCGTCCTGCGGGCGGCCAGCGTGAAGACCCAGGCAGAGGGGGACTTCGACCTTTCGACGGCCGTCAACTACAAGGGCTACTTCCTGTGCGTGCAGAAGGTGGCGCCGGTCCTCGAGATCCAGCATGAGGTCCGCCCGGACTACCGCAGCGACATAATCCAGATCAATTCCAAGTCGGGGCTGGAGGGGTCAAACAAGAACTTCGCTTACGCCGGCAGCAAGTTCGGGGGTATCGGTTTGACCGAGTCGTTCGCGCTGGAGCTCGTCAGCGACGGCGTCAAGGTGAACTCCATATGCCCCGGCAACTTCTTCGACGGGCCCCTGTGGTCCGACCCCAACATGGGATTGTTCGCGCAGTACCTGCGCACGGGGAAAGTGCCTGGAGCGACCACCGTCTCCGACGTGAAGCACTTCTACGAGAGCAAGGTGCCGATGGGCCGTGGGTGCACCACGGCTGACGTCATGAAGGCGATTTATTACCTGGTAGACCAGGTCTACGAGACCGGCCAGGCGCTCCCCGTCACCGGGGGCCAAGTGATGCTGCACTAACTGAGAAAGCTGGTCCGATTGTGAAAGATGGGCTAACCATATGACGCCAGGCGAAGCAGTCCCGGCTACCCAATATGCGGTACAGCTGGTCGGGCGGGGTGAGTTGGTCCTGAACACGCAAAAGGAAGTCCCCGTGCCCGGCCCGCACGAGATACTGGTCAAAGTTGAGTCGGTGGGCCTGTGCTTCTCAGACGTGAAATTGATGAAGCAGTTCTCGGACCACCCTCGCAAGGACAATATCCGGGCCGGGATCGACCCCGAAATCCTCGAAAAGTTCCGCAGTTACACCCCCGGTACCAAACCCGCCGTGCCCGGCCACGAAGTCGCCTGCCGCATAGTTGCCGTCGGGCCCGAGGTCGAGCACCACCGCGCCGGCGAACGTTGCCTGGTCCAGACGGATTATCGCACTCTTGTCACGCGGGGCGCGAACGCGGCGTTCGGCTACACCTTCGAAGGCGGGCTGCAGGAGTACGTCCTTTTGGACGAGCGGATCGTAATAGAGCCCGGTACGGGCGAGCGTTTCCTGATACCTGTCCCCGAGGGCTTGAGCGCGTCGGCTGTCGCCCTTGTCGAGCCGTGGTCGTGCGTCGAGAACGCCTATGCCAGCTCGGACCGCAGCACCGTCCTGGCCGGAGGCCGCCTGCTGGTGGTGGCCGACGCCGGCCATGAAGTGGTGGGCCTGACCGAGGCATTGGACGGGCGCGGCGGCCCGGCGTCGGTGGTGGCTGTCACCGCCTCCGCGGCCCAGAGCGAAGCCTTGGGCTCGAGCGGTCTTGCCGCCACCTATGTCGACGACGTCGCCCAGCTCCCCGACGAGAGCTTTGACGACATCGTCTATTTCGGGGCTTCGGCCGAGGTCATCGAGCTGCTCAACGACAAGCTGGCCGCCTCGGGCGTCATAAACATCGTGCTCGGGGGTGCGAGCATCGGGCGCCGGGTGGCGGTCGGGGTCGGGCGCATCCATTACGGGCTCACCCGCTGGATCGGCACGACGGGGGCATCGGCCGCGGCTTCTTACTCGACTGTGCCCGCCTCGGGCGAATTGCGGCCGAACGACAAAGTCCTCATCGTCGGCGCCGCCGGCCCCATGGGCCAGATGCACGTGATCCGCAGCCTGTGCACTCAGGTGGAAGGGATAAGCGTCGTGGGTGCCGACGTGGACGATGCCCGGCTGGAGGCGCTGGGGCGCAAGGCTGAGCCGTACGCCAAGCGCAACGGGGTACCTTTCAGGTTGGTCAACACGGCCAAGGAGCCCCTCGACGAGCGCTTCAGTTATCAGGTCGTCCTCGTCCCTGCCGGTTCGCTGGTGGCGGCGGCCGTCGACAACAGCGCGCCCGGCGGTTTGGTGGACATTTTTGCCGGGATCCCCGCCCACACCCGCCATGAGATCGACCTCGACACTTATATAGGCCGTCGCTGCTACATGTTCGGGACCAGTGGTTCGGTGATAGATGACATGAAGGTCTTGTTGGCCAAGGTGTCCTCAGGCCAGCTCGACACCAACTGCTCGGTGGACGCAGTGTCCGGTATGGCCGGCGCCATAGACGGTGTGGCGGCTTTGGAGAAACAGACGATGGCGGGGAAGATAGTGATCTACCCGATGCTCCATGACGTCGGCTTGACCCGGCTGTCCGATCTGGCCGTACGCTTCCCCAGCGTCGCGTCCAAGCTGGACGATGGCCAATGGTCCAAAGCCGCCGAGCAGGAGTTGTTGCGGGCCGGTGCCTTAGAGGAACGGGCCCCCACCCTGGAGGGCCAAGTCGCCAAGGGCGTTGCGGCGAGGCCGGAAGGAGGAGCCAGATAAATGGCTACCACAGTCGAGGTGCCCAAGCTCGGCAATACTGTTGAAGACTGCCTGATATCGGCGTGGCGCAAACACAAGGGCGATACGGTCGCCGCCGGGGACGTGATCGCCGAGATCGAGACGGACAAGACCAACTTCGACCTGACGGCGCCGGTGGACGGCGTCCTGCTTGAGACGTTCTTCGAAGAGGGTGCGCTAGTGCCCGTCTTCACGGTCATATGCGCCATCGGCGCGGCGGGGGAGAAGGTCGATGCCGTGCCGGCGCCCTCGGGCGGGGCTGCAGGTGGTAGCGGCGAGGTCGGTGCCGGCCTTGCCGAGGTCGACGCTGGCCCGGGCGATAGCGCCCTTCCCTCGGCTGAGGCCGTCAGCGGTAACGGCGGGACATATGTCGGAGCGTCAGGCCGGCCCCGCCTCAGTCCCCGGGCCCGGCGGTTCGCCCGGGAGCGCGACATCGACCCTTACTCGGTCGAAGGCACGGGCCCGCATGGCCGGGCCCTGGAGGACGACCTGCGCCGCGCCCTGCAAACCGGGCCCCGTCCCGCTCCCGCTGGCCCGGGCGAACACCAGTTGGCGGCTACGGGTACGGGCCCGGTCCGTCCTAACGTGCAGGCGAGGGCCACGGGCCAGGCCAGTGCCACGGGCCAGGCCAGTGCCCAAGTCGCGGCCGTCGGGGGCGCACCGGTCTCCTCGGTCCGCCAGCGTATTGCCAAGCGCCTGAGGGAGTCTTTGACCTCGACGGCGCAGTACACGCTCAACAGTTCGGCCAACGCCCGCGGGCTCCTGGCGGTGCGCAAGAAGATGAAGGCGTCGGCGGCAACCGCCGATATAAACATCAACGACCTGATGGTCTTTTGCACCGTGCGGGCGCTGCTGGAAGCGCCCGGTACCAATGCCACGTTCGTGGACGGCGCCCTTTACCGCCACACCGCCGTCCACATCGGTTTCGCCTGCGACACCGACCGGGGACTGGTCGTGCCGGTGGTGCACGACAGCCAGGACCTTTCGCTGCTCGGCTTGGCGCGACGCCTGAAAGAGCTGGCGGCCCAGGCGGTGGCCGGCTCCATCGGTGTCGACGACCTCAACGGCGGCACGTTCACCATTTCCAACCTGGGCAGCCTCGGGGTGGAGTCGTTCACTCCGGTGCTCAACCCGCCCCAGGTGGCCATTCTTGGCGTCAATGCCATCGGCCTCAAGCCGGTGCGCAAGCCCGACGGCAATATTGAGTTCATTGACTCGATCGGGCTGTCGCTCACCCTGGACCACCAGGTGGTCGACGGGGCGCCGGGTGCCCGCTTCCTGCGGGCCCTGCGGGACAAGATCGAAAATGCGGAGGCGTTGTGTACGATTTGATCGTCATCGGTGCCGGCCCCGGCGGCTACGACGCCGCCGCCCACGCCGGCCACATGGGCAAAAAGGTGGCCCTGGTCGAAAAGCAACGGGTGGGCGGCACATGTCTCAACGTCGGCTGCATCCCGGCCAAGGCGTTCCTACAGTCCTCGCGCCTGTACCGGGAGTGTGCCGAGGCCAAGGCCTTCGGCGTGGAGATCGACGCCTTCCGCTTCGACATGCCCACCGTCGTCGAGCGCAAAAACCGTATAGTCGGGACGCTGGTAAAGGGGGTAGAAGGACTTCTCAAGCGCTCCGGCGTTGAGGTCATCGCCGGCCACGCCCGCATGGTGGCCCGTAACCGGGTGCAGGTGGGCGACGAGATCCTCGAGGCCGCCAACGTCCTGCTGGCGACGGGCTCGCGCCCCGTGGTACCCCCCATCCCCGGTATCGGCGCGGACACCGTGCTCGACTCGACCGGGGTGTTCGAACTGGCCCAGGTCCCGTCCCGGGTCGCCATCATCGGTGGTGGCTATATCGGCTTGGAGTTCGCCAGCTTTTTCAGTGAGATAGGCGTTGAGGTCAACGTGTTCGAGATGCTCCCCCAGATAGCTGCCGGGTGCGACGGGGACGTTTCGGACCGGCTCCTGCAAACGCTCAAGCGGTCCGGGGTGACCTTCAACCTCTCCTGCCGGGTCGTGGGCATCGAGGGGGGTAGCGTCCGTTACGAAGACAGTTCGGGCGAGAAAAAAGCCTACGCGGCCGACTGCGTCCTCAACGCCACCGGCCGGGCGCCCGTCGTCGGGGACCTGGGCCTGGCCGAGGTCGGCGTCGACTTCAGTCCCAAAGGGGTGCGGGTAACCGACCAGGGCAAGACCAATGTGCCTGGCGTGTGGGCGTGCGGCGACGTCACCGGCCAGTACATGTTGGCCCACGTGGCCACGCGCGAAGGGATCGTAGCCGTCAACTCCATGTTCGGTCGTCCGGACCGGGCCCGTTACGACGCTGTCCCGGCCGTCATCTACACCCACCCTGAGGTGGCCAGCGCAGGCCGGACCGAGGAGCAGCTAAAGGCGGCCGGCATCGCCTACGTAAAGGCCATGGTGCCGATGGGGGTGGCCGGGCGGTTCCTCATCGAGAACGAGAAGGGCAGCGGTTTCGTGAAGGTGCTGGCGGGCGCCAAGTACGGGGAGATCCTGGGCGTGCACGCCATGGGCGACACCTCCAGTGAGTGGATCGTGACCGCCGCCGCCATTATAGAAATGCAGTTATCAGCCTCCCGTGCGGGTGAGATCATCTTCCCGCACCCGACCGTGTCCGAAGCGTTACGCGAAGCAATCCTCCAGGTAGGAGCCAAGACATCATGACTAAAGCGCTTGTCATCGAGCCGGAGCAGGTTTTTGCCAGGGACGTCGTCCATCCGTCGGACATCCCTGTCAATGCCTACAACAAGACCATCGCCGAAGAGAAGGCCCGCTACACTACGGAGGATTTCCTGGACATCTGGCGGGACATGTGCGCCCTCCGGGAATTCGAGAACATCCTCAACGAGATCAAGCTCAAGGGCACCTACCGGGGCATAACCTACAACCACGCCGGGCCCGCCCATCTGTCCCTGGGGCAGGAAGCGGCGGCCGTGGGCATGGCGTTCGCGTTGGGCCCCGAGGACCACATCTTCGGGTCCCACCGTAGCCACGGCGAGATCCTGGCCAAGGCGTTCTCGGCCATCCGGGCGCTGAGCGACGACGAACTGTCGGTGATAATGCACGACTATCGCGATGGGGCGGTGCTAGCCCCGGTGGAGAAGGGTTACGCGGGCCCCGTTGCCGGCCTGGCGCGGCGGTTCTTCATCTACGGCGCCTACAGCGAGATATTCGCCCGGGAGACGGGGTTCAACCGGGGCCTGGGCGGGTCGATGCACGCCTTCTTCGCCCCCTTTGGAATTTACCCCAACAACGCCATCGTCGGCGGTTCGGGGTCCGTGGCCCCGGGGGCGGCGCTATACAAGAGGGCCAACCGCAAGCCCGGCATCGTCGTGGCCAACATCGGGGACGCCTCGTTCGGCTGCGGCCCGGTGTGGGAGGGCATCACATTCGCCAGCATGGACCAGTACCGCAACCTGTGGGACCAGGCCCTGGGCGGCGGCCTGCCCATCATCTTCAACTGCATGGACAATTTCTACGGTATGGGTGGCCAACCCAACGGTGAGACGATGAGCCAGCAGCTCATCGCCCGCGTCGGTGCGGGCGTCAACCCCGAGCAGATGCACACCGAGCGCGTCAACGGCTACAACCCCCTGGCCGTTATCGATGCCTTCGAGCGTAAAAAGCAGATCCTCTCTGAGGGCCGCGGCCCGGTCCTGCTGGACACCATCACCTACCGGTTCTCCGGGCACTCCCCCTCGGACGCCTCCAGCTACCGCTCGGCCGAAGAGGTCCAGCACTGGCAGGCGGCCGACGCCGTGCAGGCCTACCGCCAGCGCCTGATCGACAGCCGCGTGGCCGGTGCCGTCACCCTGGACGAGGCCCAGCACGACGTGGCCGAGCTCGTGTTCGAGATGTTCAAGTTGGCCTCGGACGTCGAGGTCAGCCCCCGGTTGGAGGTGACCTCCGAGCTCGTAGGCGAGGTCATGTTCTCCAACCGCCGGGTCGAGCGCTTCGACGAGCGGGCCCCCGAGCTGTTGCAGGCCCCGGCCGAAAACGCCAGGGTGCAGCAGATCCGGGGCAAGGTCCGTACCGCCTTCCAGGATGGCAAGGCCGTCCCCAAGATGAAGGTGTTCAACATCCGCGACGCCATATTCGAAGCCATTCTGCACCGCTTCACCATCGACCCCACCATGATCGCCTTCGGCGAGGAAAACCGTGACTGGGGCGGTGCCTTTGCCGTGTACCGGGGGCTGACCGAGCTGCTGCCCTACAACCGGCTCTTCAACGCTCCCATCTCCGAGGCGGCGATAGTCGGGGCGGCCGTGGGTTACGGGATGGAAGGCGGCCGGGCGGTGGCCGAGCTCATGTACGCCGACTTCATGGGCCGCNNCCGGCGATGAACTGTTCAACCAGCTGTCGAAATGGCAGGCCATGTCCGCCGGCGTGCTTACCATGCCCGTCGTCGTGCGCATCTCGGTGGGCGCCAAGTACGGTGCCCAGCACTCGCAGGATTTCTCCGCCCTGGTCGCCCATGTCCCGGGCCTCAAGGTCGTCTACCCGGTGACGCCTTATGACGCCAAGGGCATGATGAACTCCGCTCTGGTCGGTACCGACCCAGTCATCTTCTTCGAGAGCCAGAAGCTCTACGACATCGGCGAGATGTTCCAGGCCGACGGCGTACCGGAGGAGTATTACGAGATCGACCTGTCGGAGCCCTCGGTCAAACGGGTAGGCACCGACCTCACCATCGTGACTTTGGGGCCGGCGCTGTACACGGCCGTCACGGCCGCCGACGAGCTGGCCGAGCGTTTCGGTGTCTCCGCCGAGATCGTCGACCTCCGCTCCGCCAACCCGTTGAACTACGACTTGCTGGTGGGCTCGGTCCGCAAGACGGGCAAAGTGCTGCTGGTCTCAGAGGCGGTGGAGCGCGGCAACATCATGCAAACGGTGGCGTCAAATCTCACCCGGATATGCTTCGACGAGCTCGACGGCCCTCCAGTGGTCGTGGGCTCGAGGAACTGGATCACGCCTGCGCCCGAGCAGGAAGCGATGTTCTTCGCCCAGCCCTCGTGGCTGCTCGACTCGGTGCACGAGGAGATCCTGCCGCTGCCCGGTTACCAGCCCACGACCAACCGGACCACGGGCGAGCTGATGCGCCGGTCGCGTCTCGGGATCTAAGGGGGCGCCGCCCCGGCGGCGCGAGAAGTATTAGGGCCTCCTGGTCGGGCATGCTGGTTTGATGCGGTCCGGTTTGGCGAGCAAGGCTGAGGCGCGCCGTTCGGCGCGCCTGGTGGCCCGCCACACGCTGCCCAGCCCGCTGCCGTACCCCGAGGACCTCCCCATCACGGCCCGCAAAGACGAGATCCTCTCCGCCCTGGTCGCCAACCAGGTGATCGTGGTCGCCGGCGAGACCGGCTCGGGGAAGAGCACCCAGTTGCCGAAGGTGTGCCTGGAGGCGGGCCGAGGCATAGCCGGTCTCATCGGCCACACGCAGCCCCGGCGTATCGCGGCCCGGGCCCTGGCCGAGCGGCTGGCCGAGGAGCTGGAAGTGCCCTTCGGCGGCCCCGTCGGCTACAAGGTCCGTTTTACCGACCGCGTGAGCGACGGGACGCTGGTCAAGCTGATGACCGACGGCGTGTTGCTGGCCGAACTGCACGGGGCACCCGATCTCCGCCACTACGACACGTTCATAATCGACGAGGCGCACGAGCGCAGCCTCAACATCGATTTCATCCTTGGTTACCTCAAACGGCTCCTGCCGGCCCGTCCCGACCTCAAAATCATCATCACCTCGGCCACCATCGACACCGAGCGGTTCTCACAGCATTTCGGGGACGCCCCGGTGATCGAGGTGTCAGGGCGGGCCTATCCCGTCGAGGTCAGGTACCGTCCGCTGCTCGAGGACGGCGACGACGATGACGACGCAGGCCCGGNNCGGCTGACCCGGGCCCGGCTGACGAGGTGCAGGCGGTCTGTAACGCGGTGGACGAGCTTTGCGCTGAGGGGGCGGGTGACATCCTCGTCTTCCTGCCCGGCGAGCGCGAGGTGAGGGACACGGCGGACGCCCTTTCCAAGTCGGATAGGCACGGGTTGGAAATCCTGCCCCTGTACGGCCGTCTTTCGTCGGCCGAGCAGCACCGGGTATTCGAAGCTCACGGCGGGCGTCGAGCGGTCCTGGCCACGAACGTGGCGGAAACGTCGCTGACCGTGCCCGGCGTGCGTTACGTGGTCGACACGGGTACCGCTCGCATTTCCCGCTACAGCCGGCGCACCAAGGTGCAGCGCCTGCCCATCGAGGCCATCTCGCAGGCTTCGGCCAACCAGCGGGCCGGTCGTTGTGGCCGCCTCGGGCCGGGCATCTGCGTGAGGCTCTACTCGGAAGAAGACTTCAACTCCCGCCGCCCTTTCACCGAGCCGGAAATCCTGCGCACGAACCTGGCTTCGGTGGTCCTGCAGATGGCGGCCATAGGACTGGGCGAGATAGAGGACTTTCCCTTTGTGGACCCGCCGGACCAGCGCAATGTGAAAGACGGCATCGCCCTCTTGGAGGAACTGGGCGCGCTTCGCCGATGGGAGGCCACGGGGGACCGGGCCCACCAGCCAGCGCCGGCGGGCCCGGCGGGCTGGCGCCTCACCGAGGTCGGGCGCCAGCTGGCCCAGGTGCCGCTGGACCCCCGCCTCGGGCGCATGGTGCTGGAGGCGGCCCGGCTCGGGTGCTTGGACGAGGTGCTGGTGATCGCGGCCGGGATCTCGGTCCAGGACCCCCGGGAGCGGCCGGTGGAGAAAAGGGAGGCGGCGGCGGCACTGCATTCCCGTTTCGACGACGAACGCTCGGATTTCTTGTCGTACCTGTCCCTGTGGGACTACCTGGACGAGCGCCAGGGGGAGCTCAGCTCGGGGCAGTTCCGCCGGCTGTGCCGGAGGGAGCTCATCTCCTACCAGCGAGCCCGAGAGTGGCAGGACGTCCACGGCCAGCTCGTCGAAGTGTGCCGCAATTTGCGCCTGGCGGCCGGGCCTGTTCCCGGCCGCCGCTCGCCACCGGCCCCCGGGGCGGGGCGCGTCCGTCCCGCCCGCCCGGCCCCCCGGTCTCGCCCGCCTCGCCGGGAGGGACCCCTCTCGGAGGGCGAACGGATCCTGGTCCACCAGGCCCTGCTATCGGGACTAGCCACCCAGGTGGGTGCCCGCGAGGGCGACCACGCCGATTTTGCCGCTCCCCGGGGCGCCCGCTTCGCCATCTGGCCCGGGTCCGTCCTGGCCAAGGCGCCGCCCCGGTGGGTCATGGCCGCCGAGCTAGTGGAGACGGGGCGGCTCTGGGCGCGCTTCGTCGCCCCTGTGCGCCCGCAGTGGGTGGAAGCGGCCGCCGCTCATTTGCTGAAGTGGTCCTATAGCGACCCGGAATGGGACCCCGCCCGGGGCGAAGCCTTCGTCGTCGCCCGGGCCACCCTTTACGGCTTGGCCGTGGTGGTAGGGCGTCGCGTCGAGCTCAGCCGGCTCGACCCCGACGAGGCCCGCCGGATCTTCGTGCGCAATGGCCTGGTCGAGGACGACTGGGAGGGCGCCCCGAGCTTCGCGGCCCGCAATCGCGAGATCCTGGTGGGCTTGCGGACGGCCCTGGCCCGGGCCCGCCGCCATGACCTCATCGTCGGCGACGAGGCTTTGTACGACTTTTACGACGCCCGCCTCCCCCTGGACGTGGCTTCGGGCCGGGCGTTCGGGCCCTGGTGGCGACGGCGCCGCGCCGCCGAGCCGGCTCTTTTCGACGCCGAGCCCGAGGACCTGAGCGGGCCGGCCGGCGCCGACGTAGACGCCTCGGCGTTCCCCGACGTATGGCCGGCGGCGGACGACATCGCCGTACCACTGCACTACAACTGGGAGCCGGGGGCGGAGGACGACGGCGTCTGCGCCGACATCCCCCTGGCGCAGGTGGACCGTCTGGCCGAGGAGGGACTGGAATGGCAGGTCCCGGGCCTGCGGGAGGAACTCGTCGTAGCCCTCCTGCGCTCGCTCAACAAGGACCTCCGCCGCCAGCTCCTGCCCGTGGCCGACCATGCCCGGGAGTTCGTGGCCAAGGCCGGCCCGGCTGATGGCCCCCTGCTCGGCGTGCTCGCCCGGTCCATGAGCGCCGTAGCCGGCGTGCTCATTTCCCCTCGTGACTTCGATTGGGAGAAGGTGCCGGCGTACCTGCGCCCGACCTTCCGGGTCGTCGGGCAGGACGGTACCGTGCTGGCCCGGGGCAAGCAGACCGCCGACCTTGTCTCCCAGCTCCGCCCCCAACTGGAGCAGGTGCTGCAGACGGCGGCCGCTTCGAGCTCTCTGCCCGTCGGCCACCGCTCGACGACGTGGGATTTCGGCGAGCTCCCGAAGCGGTTCGGGCCCGAGTGGCACGGTTACCGCCTCAGGGGCTTCCCGGCCCTCGTGGACGAGGGTGACGCCGTGCGCGCCCGCGTCTTTTCTGATGAAGCCTCCCAGCTAGCGGCCATGGCCGGTGCCACACGGCGCCTGGTGCTGCTCAACCTGCCCGGCCGCCGCCAGCTTGTCGACCACCTCGAGCGCCTGATCGACAACCACACGAAACTGGCCTTGGGGGCGCTGCGCAACCGTCCCTACGCCTCGGGCCGCGATGTCGCCGAGGACGTCCTGGCGGCGGCGATGGACCAGGCCATCGCCGCCCACGGGGGACCGGCCTGGGGCCCGGCGGGCTTCGAGGCTTTGGTGGCGGCGGTCCGCGCCGACGTCGAGCCGGCGGCGCGAAAAGGGGTGATCGCCGCTGGGCGCATCATTTCCAAGCTTCAAGAGCTGGGCCGGCGTACGGAGGAGATGTGGGCCACGACCGCCTCCCCGACATCGGCACCGGCTCTGCGGACGGCCCTGGAGGACGTCGTGCGCCACCTGGCGCGCCTGGGCGGCGCCCGCTTCGTGAGCCGGGCAGGCCTAGGGCGCCTGCCCGATCTCGAGCGGTACCTCAACGGGACCGAGCGCCGCCTCGACAAGCTCCCTCTCGGCCCCCGCCGGGACCTTGCTACCGCTCAGAGCGTGCAGGCGCTGCAGCGGCGCCTTGACGAGGCCATGATCTCCGCTCGCCAGGAGGGCCGGGCCATGGCCTGCCTGGTCGCCCTTGAAGACGCGCGGTGGCTAATCGAAGAGCTGCGGGTGAGCCTCTTTGCCCAGTCCCTGGGCACGAGGGTGCCCGTGAGCGAGGAACGCGTCCTGCGGGCCATCGAGGCCGCCTGCAGCGACGTCGCCTAGCGCCGCCCCCGTCCCCAAGCCGGCGCGGGCCCGGTGCCCGGACCGAGCGCAGGGCCCACGGCCCCGGCTCGGTGCCGTCGTCAGTGCTGCCAGAGGATGGCGCTGGCCTCCAGGGGCACCGAAGCACCCGGCCAGCAAGGCACGGCCCGTACCGTGTAGTCGCCGGCCGGGCGGGTGGCGAGGACCGAGCCCCGATAGGTTGCCCCCGAGGGCCCGTTCGCGGGCGGCTGAGCCAGTTCCATGTCGTGAAGGACGGGTGCACCGGTCTCGTCCTCGGAGTAAAGCTGCACCTTCACCGACTCGGGGCTGAGGCCTCCCAAGAACAGCTTGGTCTCGAAGTGGTGCTGGCTGCCACCAGGCTCGACCTTGGTGTCACTGAAATGCAGAGCCGACCACTTTTCTGTTAAGGCGTGCTGCCAGCCGACCATCTGTTTCGCCGCGTCGCAATTATTGGCAGTGCGCGAACCGAACGCGGTGGCGGCCGGTAGGTAGCGCTGTTCGGTGTACTCGCGCACCGTGCGGTTGGCGGAAAAACGCATTGTCAACTGCGCCATGCTTTCGCGCATGCGGGCCACCCAGGCGGTGGGGACGCCCTCTTTGTCCCGGGTGTAAAACTCGGGCACAACCTCCCGTTCCAGCGTTTCGTACAGCGCATCGGCTTCGGCTGCGTCCCAGGCCGGGTCGTCGTCGTGCTCGAGGCCGTCGCCCAGTGCCCAGCCCGCCTCGGGCGTGTACGCCTCCGCCCACCACCCGTCCAGTTCGGAAAGGTTGATGCCTCCATTGACGAGCACCTTCATGCCACTTGTACCGCTCGCCTCCCAGGGCCGCCGCGGCGTGTTGAGCCAGACGTCGACGCCCTGCACCAGGCGCTCGGTCAGCTGCATGTCGTAGTCGGCAAGGAAGATGGCGTGGGGGCGAACGTCGGGCCGCCGGATAAAGTGCACCCATTCTTGGACGAGGGCCTGGCCGGCCTGGTCGGCCGGATGGGCCTTGCCGGCGATGATAAGTTGCACGGGCCGTTGCGGGTCGGCCAGCAGCCGGAGAAGGCGGTCCGGGTCGTGTAGCAACAGGTTTGGCCTTTTGTAGGTGGCAAAGCGCCGGGCGAATCCCAGCGTCAGCACCTTCGGGTCAAACAGGTCCTCAAGCTCACCGACGGCCTCCGGCGACGCCCCCGAAGCGGTCAGCTGCCTGGCCAGGCGCCCGCGCGCGTACTCGACCAGGGACGTGGTGGAGGCGGTGCGGAACTGCCACAGGCGCAGGTCGGAGAGGCGTCGGATGCCGCTGTCGACCTGTTCGGTGGGGCCTTGCCAGCGGTCCTGGCCGCACGCCTCGGTCCAAAGTTCGTTGGACTCCGCCGAGCCCCAGGTGGGCACGTGGACCCCGTTGGTCACGTGCCCAACGGGTACTTCATTGACTGGCCAGCGCGGGAAGAGAGGCTCGAACAGGCGCCGGCTCACTTCGCCGTGCAGACGGCTTACCCCGTTGACGGCGCCGCTGCCCCGGATCGCCAGGTACGCCATGTTGAAAGGTTCCGCCGGGTCGTTCGCGTCCTGGCGGCCCAAGGCCAGCAGCTCGCGCCGCGTTATCCCGAGCCTCTGCTCCGCGTAACCACCTAGGTAGTGCTCGACCAGGGCCGGGGAAAAGCGGTCGAAGCCGGCGGCCACCGCAGTGTGGGTGGTGAACAGGTTGCCTGGCCGGGTGGCGGCCAGCGCCACGTCGAAAGGCTGCGACGTCTCTTCCATCAAGCTGAGAGCGCGCTCGAGCACGGCAAAGGCAGCGTGGCCTTCGTTCAGGTGGCACACTTCGGGGCGGATCCCGAGCGCTACCAGCAGTCGCCACCCGCCGATGCCGAGGAGCAGTTCTTGAGTGAGACGCAGCTCGGGCCCGCCGCCGTAAAGCTCACTGGTGATCCCCCGCCGAGCGGGGACGTTGGCGGCGTCGTTGCTGTCGAGCAGGTACAGCTTCACTCGGCCGACTTGGACCTGCCAGGCCCGAAGCCATACCGAATAACCAGGCAACATGATCTCCAGCCGCAGCCATTCGCCGTCGGGCCGGCGGACCGGTGTAATCGGCAATTGGCCGGGGTCGTTGTAGGGGAAGAGCGCCTGCTGCGCACCGTCGCTGTCTATTGCCTGGCGGAAATAGCCTTGCTGGTAGAGCAAGCCCACGCCGACCACGGGCACGCCGAGGTCACTGGCCGCCTTGAGCTGGTCGCCGGCCACGTTGCCCAGGCCACCGGAATAGATGGGCAGCGCCTCGCTCAGCATGAACTCCATGCTGAAGTACGCCACGCAGGTGAGGTCTCCTTGTGAGCAGTTCTGCTGGAACCACGCCGGCGCCTTTTCGGCACGGCGCTTGGCCCGCACCAGGGCAGAGATCTCCTTTCGGACAGCAGGGCCCTCCAGCACAGTTTCGAGTTTCTGACGTGAGACGGTTTGCAGGACCACCCAGGGGTTTTGGGTCAGTTCCCAAAGCTCAGGTTCCAGTCGGCGCCATAGTTCATCGGCGGTATGGTCCCACGACGAGCGCATGTCCAGGGCAAGCTCAGCCAGGGCGTCGAAGCCCCTGACTTTTATAGGCAGAAGCCCGTATATCGGGTGGTTGGCTCGTCCTTGTTTGCTCATCGGTCGTCCTCCGGTCGATCTTGTCGAAGCGCGGCACAGGCCGGATGTCCGGCGACGCCCCTGGCCCGCCGAGGATGACCCCGCCGAGGGCTCGGCACGAAGTCGGTACCTCCGAAGAAGGCGTCGCCCGCCTACAGCCCCTCGCTGTCGAAGGTGCCAACCAATCTAACTGAGCGGCCTCGACTTCGTCAGTCCTACCACCGGTTTTGCCGTGGGCGGCCAATACCTGAAGTACTCCGGCTTCGGTCAGGAGGAGGTCGTACTTCTTCGCCCAGGTTGCTTTTTTCAGCGCCGATGTGGGCCTCGCCCTGGACGGCGGCAGGACAGCGGGCGCCAACGGGCCGGTGGGTCGCCCCCACCTGCTGGGGCGATTGCCGGGCGCGCTCCGCCAGCTTGTACATGACTTCCCCGGTGTTGACCGAGGTCAGCCGAGTGCAGCCGTGTGCGGACATCAGCTCTGGACCGGGCCGGCCAAAGAACCCGGCACCAACCGTCACTCGGTACCGGAACGGTGCGGCACCTAGGGCTATTTGTGGACCTGGGCCACGGGTCCGTGGACGTTACCGCTTAGCGTGGCGTCTTGTTCGACCTGGCCCGTCACTTCGTCGAAGAGGTCCACATAGGAGTCGTAGCGCCAGATCCGGTCCCGCTTGCGGCCGGTGACCTCACGCAGTACCCCAGCGGTGCTAAGGCGGTCGAGCACCTTGCCGGCGGTTGTCGGTGAAACGCCGAGGTGCGAGGAGACCCATGCGCCGTTGACCAGCGGCTGAGCGAAGAGGCGGTCGAGAAGCTCCAGCTCATGGGCACCGCCGCCAGCCTCCGGCACCCGCCGGCGGTCAGCTTCACGCAGTTCGTGGATGTGCTGAGCGGTCTTTGTAGCTTCGGTCGCTGTTTCCAGGACTCCTTCGAGGAAGAACCTGAGCCAAGCCTCCCACTGGCCATTGTCACGCACAGCCGTCAGCTTCAAGTCCCCTGGAACAACAGCCCGCATCACACCCTACTACTCCAGTATATGGCCATTTTCTGGAGTAGCGCAACGGCAGGATCGGCCGCGTCCTCATCTCTTGGCTCCTAACGCGCCGGCTCCACCTGCTCACGCCACCGCCGGTCAGCGTTCACCTTGCAGCCGACGTCGGCGGGTACACTTCCGGCCTCACCCAGTACCGGTTCAACCAGACCAGCGTCTGGGTCGCCTGGTTCGCCGATGCCGTCTCCGGCGCTGGGCAGGCCCAGTCGAAGCTCGTGGCTGCCGTAGAGCAGCTCCGCCCCGGCTGGCAGGCGAAGCTGGCCGGTCACCGCAACGTCCGGGCCACGCGCAGTGATGCGGCCGCCTGGCAGGTCCTCGACCTGCTGCCTCGCCACCTCGTGCTCACTGCCCCCATCGTTGCCGCAGCGCTCGGGCTGACCCGCAAGGGCGCCGGGGGCGCCCTGCGGACCCTAGCTGACGCCGGTGTGCTCACCCCCTACAGCGCATCTGCGCTTACCGGCAGGGGCCGGCCCGCCCAGGTTTACGTCAGCGAGGAGCTTCTGGGGCTGGCCGGTTCGAGCCCGGTGCGCCGCTGACCACGGCAAGAGCTCGCCGACCATACTGCTTGCCCCGGTGGAGAGTAGTGGTTTATAGTGGAGCGAAGTGGAGGCTCGGGGAGGGACCCCGGCATTTAAAGCGGATGGGGCCGGCAGGTGGAGCGCTTCTATGGGAGCTTCGAGTACTCACTTGACGCCAAGGGCCGCCTCATCCTTCCGGCTCGGTTGCGGGCTCAGTTTGACACCAAGCGGGCGCTGGTCAGCTGCTATGTGGACAGGTGCCTAGCGGTGTGGACGCACGAACAGTTCGAGCAACATTTGGGCCGGGCCGAAGCCATGGAGGCACGCGGGCCGGAGGGGCGCAACCTGGCCCGCCTCCTCAGCGCCATGTCGGCCGAGGTCGAGATCGACGGCCAGTGGCGGCTGACCATACCGTCCAACCTGCGGGAGTACGCCGGCCTGGAGCCGGACCAGCCCGTGATGGTGGCCGGTGCCTTCAATCGCATAGAGCTGTGGAAGGTCAGCTTGTGGCGGGAGCGCATGGCACCGAGCCTCGAGAGCCTGGCCGACGGGACCAGTGACCTCTTTTGTGACGCCTCTGCGTCTGGCACGGCCCCGGCCCTGGCCGGCGCCGCAGGCGCACCATGAGCACCACCAGCCCGCTCCGGGCTTATAGGCAGCCCCTTGACCGGCAGGACGGGAGTCCCCTTCTCCACCCGCCCAGTCCTTTGTACCCGGGGAGAAAACCCGGGGCAGCGCCGGCCGAGGGGCTGCTTATGAGCCCGAAACCGCAGCCCTCGCGCCAACCCGCCCAACCTGGTCCTCCAGGCCCGGGCCCATTCGAGGCCGAAGAGCAGTTCCGGCACCGGCCCGTCATGGTGGACGAGGTTGTCGAATTGTTCGCCCCTACACCAGCCGGGTGGGCTCTCGACGCCACCGTCGGCGGCGGCGGCCACGCCCGGGCGCTGCTCGAGGCCTACCCCCACCTACGCGTCCTGGGATTGGACAGGGACACGGACGCGGTGGCGGCGGCCTCGTCCGCCCTCGCTCGCTTCGGGGACCGGGCGAAAGTGGTCCACCAGCGTTTTGACCGCCTGGACGTGGTCCTAGACGAGCTCGGTATCCCGTCGGTCTCGGGCGCCTTGTTCGACCTGGGCGTCAGCTCTCCTCAGATCGACCGGCCCGAGCGGGGTTTCAGTTATCGCGCCGACGCCCCCTTGGACATGCGCATGGACCGCTCGGAGCCACGCACCGCGGCCCGGTTCCTGGACGAGGCGAGCGAGGCAGAACTGGCCCGATTGTTCGTCCTGCACGGCGAGACCCGCTTTGCCCGCCGTATCGCCGCCGCCATCGTCGCCGCCCGCCCGGTCCACACGACGCTGGCCCTGGCCGACGTGGTGAGCTCGGCCGTCCCCGCCGCCGTTCGCCGGCGGGGCCACCCGGCCAAGAGGGTGTTCCAGGCTCTGCGGGCGGCGGTGAACGGCGAGCTCGAGGTGCTCCCGGTCGCCATAGACGCGGCTCTGAGCCGTCTCTCGCCCGGCGGTCGCATCGTCGTGATCTCCTACCACTCGGGCGAAGACCGGGCCACCAAAGACAGGTTCGTCGAAGCCGCATCAGGCGGTTGCACATGCCCTCCGGGGCTGCCGTGCGTGTGCGGGGCAGAGCCACGCGTCCGCCTCCTCAACCGCGGGGCGCGCAAGCCGTCGGTGGCCGAGGTGGAGGCGAACCCCCGGTCGGAGAGCGCCCGCCTGCGCGCCGTTGAAGCCCTACCCGCCAAGGCCGGGGCCCGTCCGGACGAGACCCGTCCCGACGAGACCCGTCCAGACGAAAAAGGTCGACCGCTGTGAGCCCAGCCGAGGCAGAGCGCGAACGGCTCTTGGCCCGGGCGTCGGAAAACGCCGTCCAGGACGCGGAGCCGGCGCGGCAGGAGCCCGAGGAGGTCCGGCGCCACCTGCGCCTGGTGGACCGGGAAGCCCGGCGCAGGACCAACCGACGCCATGTCGTCGTATCTGCCGCCCTCGCGGGCATCGCCATGGTGTTCCTGGCCCTGGTGACGCTGCACGTACTGATCGCTGAGAACCAGTTCCATCTCGACCAGCTCCAACAGCAGGCGAGTGCCCAACAAGAGCGGTACGAGAAGCTACGGCTCGAAGTGGCGGAGCTGGAGGCCCCGGCCCGTATCGTGTCGGCCGCCGAGGGCCCGTTGGGTTTGCGCCAGCCCGGGTCGGTGACCTACCTCGCCGCCACGCCCACGACCGCCACGCCCACTTCTGGAGTTGCGGGCGCGGGCACGGACGCTGGGCCCGCCGCGCCCCAGGGTGATGCCGACTGGCCTTTGATCAAGCCGTACCTGAGTGGTACCCCATGACCTCCAGTCCGAAAGCTGGACAGAGGCGTCCGGTACCGGCGTCCGGGGCCCGGGACGCCAGCACCGGAACGNNGGTTGACCGTTCGTCGCGGCGCAAACTCGACAGCAACAACGGCGACGGCACCGGTGGCGGTCGCCGAAGCCGCTCCCGGCATTTGCTGGCCATGTTCGTCATGGTCGCCTGCCTAGGGGGGATACTGGCGCGGTTGCTTCTCGTCCAGGGCGTGGACGCGGCGAAGTACCAGGCAGACGCGCGCTCGGAGTATGTCCATGAGATCTCGTTCCTGGGTGAGAGGGGGGCGATCCTCGACCGCAACGGTGACGAGCTCGCCATGTCGGTGCCCATGACCACGGTCTATGCCGACCCCTACCAGGTGACTAACCCGCTGAACGAGGCGGAGGCTCTCGCTCCCATGCTCGGCACCACGGTCTCGGCCCTGCAGGAGGAGCTGAGCGAGGCCAGCGGGTTCGTCTACCTGGCTCGGACGGTCCCCGACGACACCGCCGCCAAGGTCGAGAAATTGATAAATGGCGGCCACATGGTGGGCATCTACACGATGCAGGAGCCTAAGCGTTTCGACCCGGCCGGGCAGCTGGCGGCCCCTCTCGTCGGCGTGGTGGGGACAGACGGGCAGGGCTTGTCCGGCCTCGAGTACAAGTACAACTCTCTGCTGGAAGGCAGGCCGGGGCGGCTGATCGAAGACATGGACCCGGCCGGGGGCCAGATACCGGGCGGTCTCCAGCAGTACCAGGCCCCGGTCCGCGGCGACGACCTCGTCGTTTCCATCGACGAGCCCCTCCAATACGACACCGAGGAGGCCCTGGCCCGGGCCATCGTGGCCGCTCAGGCCCAAAGCGGGATGGCCCTGATCATGGACTCTCGCACGGGCGACCTCCTGGCCTTGGCCCAGCTGACCATGCCGACAGCCGGCGAGCCGGTCACGATGGAAGAGCCGCCGGCGTTGCCCGTGTGGTTTGTCCCGCCCGACCTCAACACTTCGGGCCAGGCGGGGAGCGAAAAGCATGTGGCCGCCTTGCAGCCGGTCGAAGCGCCCACGGCATCGGCGTTTACAGACGTCTACGAGCCCGGCTCGGTCGAAAAACTCGTCACCATTTCGGCGGCGCTCAATACCGGCGCCATTGCGCCGACCGAGTACTTTTCTGTACCGAACAGCTATGAAGTCGACGGCAGTATTTTCAGCGACGCCTGGGCCCATCCGACGCTGGAATGGACCGCCTCCAACATCCTGGCCCACTCGTCTGACATCGGGTCCATCGAGATCGCCCAGCAGCTGGGCATGAACAGGTTGCTGCCATATATCAATTCTTTTGGTATCGGGGAGAAAAGCGATATCGACTTCCCGGGTGAATCAGTCGGTCTGGTCCCCCGGCCCTCGCAATGGTCCGGCACGACAATAGCGACCGTTCCCATCGGTCAGGGCCTCGCTGTAACCGCCGTGCAGATGCTGGCCGCTTACAATACGATCGCCGAGGGCGGCACCTACATCCCACCCAAATTGGTGGACGGGTACATCGACGCCGAAGGTAACGAACACCTCTTTCCCTCGGCCCCGACGCACCGGGTGGTGAGCCCCCTGGTGGCGAGAGAAATGACCTCGATGCTCGAAGGGGTCGTACGGGTCGGCACGGGTATGGCCGCAAGTCTCGAGCCCTACACCGTCGCCGGGAAGACCGGTACGGCCCTGGTCCCCTCTCCGCAGGGTGGTTACATCGCCAACGACTTCGTTTCGAGCTTCGCCGGTTTTGTGCCCGCCGAGGACCCGGCCATAACGGCCATGGTCGTGGTCGAAGGCACCCATCAGTACGGGGCGGAGGCATCGGCGCCCGTCTTCGCCATGATCGCCCGTGACGCCCTCCAGGAACTCGGAGTACCGCCCCACAAGACGGAGCCGCCCATCCCCGGGGTCCCGGAGGCCAGCGTTTATGGGGGAGAGGGCGAGGCGGCCGGACCGGCGCTCCCCGGCCTCTCCGGTGCGCCCAACGTGTTGGTGAGCTCCGGGCCGGGGTCGCCCAGGACCACGAGCACGACCACTGTCCCGGTCACCTCGACCACGGTTGCCGCCGCCACTACGACGGCCCCGGTCGGCGGCACTAGTACTGCCCCGGCCACTGNNNCGTAACGACCACGGCCCCAGCCGCCGCCACGACGACCACGCCGGCGACCACGGTGCCGCCGGCGAGCTCAGTCCCCTAGGCTCGGGCCATCAGGGTCGGAGAAGCTTGACGAGACGGAGCGTGTACCTCCGAGACCTGCTGGTCGCGGCCGGACTGGGTGGGGCCAGTGTCGTGGTCCGGCCCGGCTCGGGCGAGGACGTGAGCAATGTCGACGCCGACCCGGTGGTGAGGGACGTGGAGATCGTCTCGAGCCGGGCACAGCCGGGCGCGCTATTCGCCTGCATCAAGGGGAACCGTTCCGACGGCCATGATTTTGCCGCCGAAGCGCTGGCGCGGGGAGCGGTCGCCCTGCTCTGCGAGCAGGCCCTCGAACTGCTCGTGCCGCAGGTGATCGTCCCCTCGGTCCGCCAGGTCCTCGGACCGGTGGCCGCGGCATTTTGGGGTTTCCCGTCACGGGACTTGAAGTTGGTCGGCGTGACTGGTACCAACGGCAAGACGACGACATGCGCCATGCTGGCCGGCATCTTCAACGCTCAGGGGTGGCCGGCTGGGGTCATCGGCACGTTGACCGGCGAGCGGACCACGCCCGAAGCCACGGTGTTGCAGCGCCGTCTGGCCGAGTTCTGTCAGACAGGTGCGATCGCGGTGGCCATGGAGGTCTCGTCTCACGCCCTGGAGCAGTTCCGCGTGAGGGGGACGAGCTTTGCCGCCGGCGTTTTCACCAACCTGAGCCAGGACCACCTCGACTACCACGTCACCATGGACGCCTACTTCGACGCCAAGCTCAAGCTTTTCAGCGCCGACCAGCTCTCGCTGGCGGTCGTCAACCGGGCCGATCCCTGGGGGGCCAAGCTCATCAGCCGGCTGTCGGGGTCGCCGATCAGGGTAGTCCCCTTCGCCCTCGAGGATGCCCGGGACGTCGTGCTGGACCAGGGGGGAGCTTGGTTCACGTGGTGCGGCAGGCAGATGGAGATCAGGATGGGGGGGCGTTTCAACATCGGCAATGCCCTGGCCGCGGCGACAACAGCCCGGGAACTAGGAGCCGACTGGGACGCCATCTCCGCCGGCCTTGCCGGCGTGGAGCCGGTACGGGGCCGTTTCCAGGTGGTCGACGAGGGCCAACCCTTTCGGGTGCTGGTCGACTTCGCCCACACGCCGGCGGCGCTGAGCGAGGCCCTCAAAGCGGCCCGCGAACTAACCGGCCCTTCGCCTCTTCACGGTCGCGGCCGCGTCCTCATCGTCTTCGGTGCCGGCGGGGACAGGGACCGGGCCAAGCGCCCGGCGATGGGA
>PMWT01000169.1 GCA_003166025.1 Acidimicrobiaceae bacterium
AAAGCTCTCGATTTCATTACAGAGTTCTTCGGCAGCGACGAGGACGCGCGAGACCACGGCACCTCCTTCTCGGGCTGTTGCGAAACAGGGCGCGCCAAGGGCGGCACTGCTACCAACCGTCAGTTGGAGGGACCGTCGCGCCCGGCCCCGAGGCTCCTGCTACCTTAAATGATACTCGAATATATGTTCGATCGTCAAGGGGTGTCCCGTGCTTCGCTGTGTGCCGGGTGGAGGCCGGCGAGGGCAAACAGCCCCCCGATGACCAACAACTCGGCGTCCTTGGGCACCAGGTCACGATCGAGCTCGCCAAAAGCAGTTCCGCTCCTCGGGGACGCCGTCGCTATCAACGCCGTAAAACCGCCGCTGCCGATAGGCGTGCCGACTCTTGGCAACCGTGAGTGCGCCGGGGGCTCTCTGCACAGGATGTACACTGTAGCCTGCACTGAATGTATAGTGATAGCTGCACGAAGTGTACAGTTAGTAACCGTACGAGGTTCACGGTAGTGCACCGCAGCCGCGGCAAGGAGGCACAGGAGTGGTTGACCAAATCCCGGGGCTGGTGGACTTCACGCGTACCTACCGCCACCGAGTGCTCGACGAAGAGCTTGACACCTTGATGCCCTCACTGCCAGCGCTACTCCTCCACGGCCCCAAGGGTGTCGGCAAGACGGCAACGGCCACTCAACGCTGTGCCACCCTCAGGCGGCTTGACGAAGGACCTCAGCGCGCCATAGTTGGTGCCGACCCCAGGGTCATTGGTGGCGACAGGGCCCCTGTCCTGCTCGACGAGTGGCAACGGGTGCCAGAAGTGTTCGATGCTGTCCGGCGCCTTGTTGACGAGGGCCCCTCGCCAGGCCATTTCCTGCTCACTGGCCGCGCTCCAACGCGGGCCACACATTCGGGCGCGGGTAGGGTCGCCACCCTACGGATGCGCCCTCTTTGCCTCTCCGAAAGGTATGAAAGCGATGAGCGTGTCTCGTTCGAGGAACTGCTCTTGGGAAGGGCGGCAGTACGGGGCCGTTGCCCATTTCGCCTTGAGCACTATGTAGAAGAACTGACCTCAGGCGGCTTCCCGGGCCTGCGCCACCTTTCCGGCGCCCCCCTGCGACGGCAACTCGATGGCTACATCGAACGCATCGTCGACCACGACATGCCCGAAGCCGGCCACGCGGTTCGCCGGCCGCAAGCTGTCCGCGCCTGGTTGCGCGCCTATGCCGCAGCCAATGCAACCACGACCTCTTGGGAGAAGATCAGGGACGCAGCGACAAGTGGTGGCTCGGCTCCGGCCAGGGGTACCACGCTGGCGTACATTGACCTGCTCACTTACTTGCACGTGCTTGACCCTCTCGAAGCCTGGTCGCCGGGTAACAACCACCTCGGGCAGTTGACAACGGCCCCAAAACATCATCTCGCCGACCCTGCCCTTGCCGCCCGACTGGTCAAACGGAGCGCGGTGCAGCTCCTGGATGGCCAGGAACCAGAAATTGTCTTCCCTAGAGAGGGGACCTACCTTGGTGGACTGTTCGAGTCCATGGCGGCGATCTCCGTCCGTACGTACGCCCAGCGCTGCAAAGCCCGAGTGTTCCACCTACGGACGAGGGGCGGTCGGCAGGAGATCGACTTCATAGTCGAGACCGGTACAGGGGTTTTGGGGGTGGAGGCCAAGCTGTCAGCTGGCGTCGATGGCCACGATGTGCGCCATTTGTTATGGCTCCGCGAAGGGCTCGGTGACGAATGCCTGGGGCTGGTTGTCCTCAATGCCGGGCCGGAGGCCTATGTGCGCCCTGACGGCATCGCGGTCGTCCCCGTGGGCTCACTGGGCCCGTGAGCACCTACGGCTAGGCGAGCGCCGCGAGCGGGGGGAAGGATTGGTTAGAAGAAGTCGGGCATCCAGGGGACGGGGCCGCCGAAAAGGGCGGACAAAATGGGCAGTCGCGGGTCGCTCTCGTCGAGAGCCCCGCGCAGGACGAGGTCGCCGACGGTGGCAAAACCCGTGTAAAGAGCAGAGAAAAGGCCTATCGGCACGGCTCGGGCCGGGGACGGTAACGCTTCGGGCGCCAGCGTGACGACGACCTGGCCTCCAGTGGCCCGGACGAGCCAGGGGCCGGTGTTGCCGGGGAAAAGGGGGTCGCTCAACTCGATCACGAGGTCACCTGACACGTCCGGGTAGCCCCGGCCCTCGAGTGCCCGGGGGACGTCGAGGATGCGGCCCATCCACCGATTGAGGGTCGGCTGCAGAGCGAACGTGCTGGTGGCGAGGGCCAGCCCCACAGCGCCACCGGTAGGCGGCCCGAACCAAGTGATCTCGGCGGCGGCGTTCTCGAAGCGGCGGAAATAACCAAGCAGGGCGGTGAGGGCGGGCGCCGTGACCGCTACCAGGTGCTTGCAAGCCACCCGGTAGCCATTAGCGCCAGCATTTTCGAGGAAGTAACTGGCGTAACCGGCGATGTCACCTGGCGCACCGGCCACTACCACCGTGCGCTGGTGGGTGCCCTCGCCGGGGTGGGCGAGCACGTCGGTCTGCCAGCAGGCTCGGTCGAGGGGCTGTACGGGGCCGTTGTGAGCGGCGGCGAAGCGTGAGAAACAGGCTATGACCCCGTCTAGGTCGGTACCGCCCATTTCCGCCACCTCGGCCCGGGACGGGGGGATGTCCGCCACGGGGGCGCGGAACCCGGGGTGCAGGCCGGCGTACTCGTAGCCGAGGTGGCGGTACAGGGCGGCGTTGGCGGGGTACAGAGCGCTCACGGCCATGCCCTCGGCCCGTTCCTGCGCCAGCAGTTCGCTCACCAGGGCCCGGGCGGCGCCCTGGCCCCGGTACTCGGGCAGCACGGCCACGGCGCCGATGCCGCCGCAGGGGAGCTGTTTGCCGCCCAGCCATTGGCCGAAGGGGATCGAGTGGGCGATGGCCACGACCTGGTCGTCGGCGTAGGCGCACAGCCGGCGCCGGGTGTCGAAGGTGACCCGGTCCGCTCTGGCCTCCATGTTGAAGGCCAACGCCCCGACGGACGCTATGGCCGCCCGGTCATCTTCGGTGGGTGGGCGAATCTCTAGCACGGTACATAGTGCCACGATCGAGGGCCCAGTGCCGTCAAATGCCGCTACGCCGCTGGCGACCAGCGGCGTTGCGTTTGTCGATTTTCTGTTTGGTGGTGGGTTTTATACCCTACTTACCCGCCGGGAGCGGGGTGCTCTCGACGGTCACGGTCCAACCGCACGAGGTGTTGACCCCGAAGCTATAGCGGCCTGACTGCATGAACGGCTTCTGCCCGCCGCCGCCGAGGCCGGTCTGGTCGGTCAATTTATCCGCCGAGCGGCCTTGTTCTGTGGAGCTGAGCACAAAAGTCCCCCGTTGCTTGGGGGCGTTCTGGCAATCGAAGCGCCAGACCACGCTGGACTTGGGCGGGACCATTATGGACGCGATCTCCTTATTGCCGGTGCCCGAGCGCTGCATGTAAATCTTCGGGGCGGCGGGCTTGGTCAGGGATGCAGTCACGGGCGAGCTGGGCAGGGCCGATGCGCCAGACGCGCCGCATAGAGCTATCGAGCCGGCGAAAACGGCAACAGTCATTGGGAAGATCACGGTCCTTGACCACCGAGGCGCGGGCCTCGTGGCCAGGTGGGGTCCGGTCCCCAGACGGGAGAGTTTCATGCGTACTACCTTTCTCGGCCGGCACACGGCCGACGCAGTGCAGCCCCAGTCGGGCATGACGTCTACGCGTCGGGGGTGTAGCTCCGGGCACCTCTGCCTAGGTCCGGTCAGAAGTACCTCGGGGCTGTGGCCCGACCATAAGGTCATCGACACGAGAAGCGTTCGTCCTTTACACGGAAAGTAGTTTTAGGGTCTTTGTACCCTAGTGGCTCACCGCGGCCGGGTCGAAAGCGAGAGGGCTCCCCCCTGTGGGGCGCCGGTGGGGCTGTGAAGTATGCCCACCCAAGGAATCGAGTTCACCGTGCCATCTCCAAGTTTTGCCGTCCCGCCGGGACGGACAGCCCGACTTCAGCGCGGCCCAGCTGCTGCCCGTACGTCGAGAGGCAAGCTTAGGGGCCGGTACCTGCTCGGGACGCGTGCCGGCACCCTGACGGTCACCACCGCCCCCATCGGTAGCTAAGCCAACCACCCGTCCGCGACCGCGCCCAGCCAGTCTGGGCGCGGTCGCCCTAACCCTTAAAAGG
>PMWT01000126.1 GCA_003166025.1 Acidimicrobiaceae bacterium
CGGCCCCGTGGGACCGCACTTTCTTAATATAAGCAGACATGCAGGAAAGGTGGGGCACGGGTACGAGTCGCGAGGCTAACCTCCCGAATCGGAGTGACTATGGCAGCTCGCCTGGGCTCAGTAAATACGTCTAATTCCGTACTCACTATGACTTTTTTGACGTGCAACAGTCGAGGGTCACGCTCCTGGGCCGGTACCGGCCTCGTTGCGCAGGCGCTGAGGTAATTTCCGATTGAAGCTAACGGGGCGGCACCGCAAGACAACTACAGCTCACTGGCCGGGCCCGGACGGCGTCTTGGGCCTTGGACGGCTCTGGTCCTAGATGGGCATCGTTGCTGGCGACGAGACGGTCAGTTGCGGCCCTTGGCCCGATCTGGTCCAACAGAGCACGGCGCTCCTTGGCAGTGAACACTACCCGGCCCGGGCAAGCAGGTAAATACGTCGTTTTACGTATTTACGCCGCTTCACACGGCCCGTCGTTACCGTCCGGAAATATTTAGTACGAAGGCGATCAGAGGGCCGCGCCCATGGACACCGAGCTTGCCATAGACATTGTCTAAGTGCTTACGCACTGTCCCCGGCGCCAGCCCCAAGCGCTCGGCGATGACGGCGTTGGCCACGCCCGTTGTCACCAGGGCGACTACCTGGGCCTCCCGGGGGCTGAGCCCGAGCAGCTCTAAGTCTCGGCCCTGGGCCGGGGTGCCCTCGCTTATGATGATCGCCCCTGGGTGTGCTCGCTGTGCCGGCAGGTAGCGCAGCAGGGCCCGGCGCCCGCCGAGCTGGGCGGACAGGGGGCGGGCGAGCCCGAGACCACCGCCGCTCGTGTGCTGGGCGCTCTGAGCCGCCAGCCAGCGCTCCACCCGGGCCGGGAACGGCGCTGTCTTAGGCGGGCGGCCGAAGTACCGGTACAAGCTGACCAGAGCCCCTGGTACCAGCTCCTCGGGCGGTTCGCACAGCGCGATCACGCCCCATCCCTGCATGGAGGCGATGTCTTGGGCGACACCGACCAGGGCACGCAGGCGCTCGTGGTCGCGTACGTTGCGCCACGCTTGAGCAACGTGGGGGCGCAGGGTGTTCATCACGCGCCGGTCCCGGTCGGAGAAATCGCGCTCCCCGTCTCCGAGCACCACGGCGAAGACCATGGGTGCAGGGGCGGGCAGGGTCACCGACATCTGGTACTCCATGCCCATGGGCCCGTACAGCTGCTGATAGAGCCGGGTGGCATGGAACTGCTCGGTCGTGGCCAGGTCACTGACCCGCCACGCCGAGCCGTCCCCGGTAGAGAGCAAATGCCGGAGCAAGGGGTTCTCGTCGCCCAGTTGGCCCAGCAGCTGCGCCGTGTTGGCGGGGAACGCGAACGAGGACGGCTCGTGCCACCACACGAACCGTCCGACTGTCGGGTCGACCTCATTGGCGGCCACCACCATGCAAGGCACCAGGGCCAGGACGCCGCCCAGGGTCAGCGACAGGAACTCATCGCGGCTCTGCGCCTGGCAGACCTGCTGGACGACGTCCAGCACTTGTTCCAGCTCGCTATTGGCTAGAGCCATGACGGCTATGGCCCGCTCCCCGACAGGAAGTAGGCCCCAACGACCACGGCGGTCGCGAGCACCCACATAACCAAGACACTACGTCTGTGGCACTTGCTTGGCGTGACCTAGCCCGCCGCGGGCGACGACCGGTCCGAGGCCATAGGAGCGCCCGGTGGTGTTCACCGCCTTGGGCTCAGCCGCTACACCATGAACGCCATGCCGCGGCCCCGCTCGACGGTCAGTACCGCGGTCGTGCCCGGCCAGGCCGCCGCAAGGATCGCCGACAGGTCACGATCACCAGTGCCTGGCGATAAAATCCGACGCCTAAGGGGGCTCCCTGGGGGGCGCATGAGGCTCATTCTCTGGAGCGGTGACGACATCCGTCCTGGTGTGGACATTCTGTCAACCGGTCCCCAAAGAGATCGCCGAAATAGAAGCCGGTAGCGCCGACTGGAGCAACGATTTCATCCCTGATATTGGGGCTCTTGCCGCTCAGTTCCCGGCCCGGGCCCATGTCAACCCGGCCCTCAGCGTCGCCTACGTGGCGTTCAACACCAGGGTGGCACCATTCAACGACCAGCGCGTGCGCCAAGCCTTCAACCTGGCGGCCAATCGCGCCGAGCTGGTGGACATGTTGGGCGGCCCTGACGCCGCCAGCCCGGCGTGCCAGATCTTGCCTCCCGGCGTCCCCGGTTACCGTCAGTACTGCCCCTTCACGGTCGACCCGAGCCAAAGTGGAGCCTGGGTCGGCCCCGACCTTGCCGCAGCTCGAAAACTCGTTGCTGAGTCTGGGACCGAAGGCATGCGGGTAGTCTTCTGGTCACCACCAGGGGCTGGGCCAACAAGTGGCTTCGCGGTGTCGGTACTGCGCCAGCTGGGTTACCGAGCATCGATGGTAACGCCGTCGCTCAACACTTTCTTCGAGAAAGTAAACGACTTGCGCCGCAACGTCCAGGTGGTGGACGGAGGTTGGTATGCCGACTACCCGTCGGCGTCAGACTTCTTCGACCAGTTTTTCCGGTGTTCGGCGTGGAAACTGGCTGACCCCGGCGCGGTCAGGAACGGCTCGTTCTTCTGCGAGCGGGGCCTCGATCATGAGATGGATATCGCGGACCACGAGGAGCTCACAAATCCGCCCCAAGCGGCGGCCTCATGGGCGGCGGTAAACGGGGTCCTGCTCGACCAGCTTGAAATACGTCAGCGTTAGGGACAAACGTCTCGCCGGTCCCTCCGGCGACGATGCCGGAACTTTCCTCGAGCCGTGCCATGATGAGCTGATAAGCGCGTCCCCGGGCCAGTTCCCTTGGCGCACGGCTGTAGCGCTGGCCGAGCGCCTCGGCACGCCGCTGGTCGACTAGTCGCGGCGGCCCAACCACCAGCGCTGGCGTTCGTACAAGTGCCAGAAGACAAAGTCACCAAGAACGGGGTGCACATCGACGTCACTCCCGCTCACCGGAGCCAGGAGGACGAGGTTGACCGGCTCGTAAACCTTGGAGCGTGCCGCGTCGACATCGGCCAAGGCACGACGCCATGGGTCGTCATGGCGGGCCCCGAGGGCAATGAGTTCTGCGTGATGCCGGCAATCGGTCCTGGAGACCAGGTCGAGCCGGTATGACGGCCATGGCCTCGTAGCCGGTGCGGCTCATGATGTGCGCGTACGCGCTCGTGTGAGGAGGCCCCCGCCTGTCGACGGGCCCCATGTGGGGGGCCGGCACCGGGACGGGGGCCACAGGTCTTCGGGTTTCAGATGTCGCTGTCAGTTCCTAGGTGGCTACCTCCTCACCACGGGAGCGTGAAGTTGTGGCCGTCGTAGGAGAGCCCGAGGCCGCTCGAGGTCACCGAGACAGTGGTGGTCGGCACGTTGAACGACACTGCGCCGACGTTGTCTGTCAGGCCACCGCAGGGGCTGATGGCCACGTCCTGCACGTTGCACCACTCGCTCACGCCGAGCGAAGCGGAGGCCGAGCCGGACACGCTCGCTGACACGCCGGCCGTTCCCAGGCTTACCGTGATGGTGCCGCTGAACGACCCGCCCAGTTCGAGCAGGCCGAGGTTGACCTCGCCGGGGCCGAGGGAGAGGGTGGCGCCGAGCGTGATCGAGAAGGTGCTCGGCGATGCCACCAGGTTCAGCGTCACGGGTGCCAATGAGATGTTCCCCACTTGGATGTTGGACACCTGGCCGTTGAAGCTCAGGGTCGAGGTGCCGGGGCCCAGCTGGGCCGTGAAGCCGAGCTCGACGCCATCGATCGAGCCCTGCACGGCCAGGCCCTAACCGGCCGGGTAGGTGGTGGTGCCGATGGTCACGGCCGACGGCGCGATGGTAAGGCCGGCGTAATCGACCTGGAGCAAGTTGGCGTAGCTGGGCTCGGCGATGCTCAACGGCTCCAGGGCCGGGGCGGAGGAGCCCTGGGTGCCGATGCTCACAGACAGCATGATGGGGTCCAGGTTGAAGGCGAAGGCGATAGGCGCCCCCTGCTGGTAGCCGATGAGGCCGGCCACGTCTACGGGAAGGCTGCTCACCGTGCCGGTGAGGCCGATGGAGGGGAAGGGGATGGCCCCCCAGCCGATACCGACCTGCAAGCTGGCGTCCGAGACGGTCAGGCCGGAGATCCCGAAGGCGTTGGCCCAGTTGGTGATGGTGAAGCTGCCGTCCAGCTCCAGGCTCGACACGGTGATCTGACCGGTGAGGCCGATGCTGTCGGTCGAGCCGCTGCTGTCGGGGTCGGGCACGGTCAGGGTGCCGGCCGCGTCGAGGCCGAAGCTGGCCGTGCCTGCGTTGATGGTGAGCTGCAGCCCGACCTGGTTGAGGGCCAGGCTCGTCCCGTTGGAAGAGAACAGCTGCTGGCCGCCGGCGCCGGCGTCCCAGCCGACATTTAGGGTGTAGGCCCCGGTGCTGAAGTTGGCCGTGCCGGTGGCCGTCAGGCTGCCCCCGGGCGGGGTCAGGCCTATCGAGCTGAAGAGGTTGCTCGCCGCCGTGGGCAGGGCCACGTCGAGGGCAAAGTTGACGCCGGGGACCAGGTTGACCGCCCCCACGGCGGGGTCGCCGGTGCTGAAGCCGTTGACGGTGCCACTTGAGTAGTAGATGTAGCCCATGGCACCTGCATTGCCGAGCCACTGGCTCAGGTCGGCCTCGGGGCCGGCCACGAAGTTGCCGGCCCCCTCGTAGTCAAGGTCCACGTTGCCGGTGAAGGTGCCTCCGCTGGGCATGGCCACGGACAGGCGGGCCTGGCCGTCGACGGTGTACGAGCCGCCCCCGGTAACGGTGATCGACGGGTTGGTCACGGTTACCGGGCCGAGGCCGAGCGTGCCGGTGAAACCGGCCGAAAGGGCGAGCTGGCGGGCAGTCACGTCGTAGCAGCCGGTGGCGTTGGTGGTCCCCGCTCATCGGGCTGAAACTGGCACTGCCGTTGCTGGGGGCGAGATCCAGGTCGTAGCTATAGGTGCCGTTGGCATCGCCCAGAAAGCCGGCCACGGTGCCCGAGAAGCTGGCGCCTCCGAACGGTTCCCAATTGTTCAGCGTGGCCGTGGCCGAGGCCGTCCAGTTGGAGGTGCTGACCAGGTTGGCCGACACGGCCATGGAGCTCATCTGGGCAATCCCGTTGAGCGTGCCCGAGAAGCTGAGGCCGGCGTTGGCACCGGTGCCGAGGCCGACGGTGACGTTGGACAACTGGGCTCCAGGCAGGCCCGGGAGGCTGATGGGGGCCATGGTGCCCTGCACCTGGGAGCTGATGGTGTCCCCGTTGGCGCCCGGGGTGCCCGAGACCGCGCCCGACAAGGTGATGTCCGGCGAACCGGCCAGGGACAGGTCCTTCACCGTCGCCGTCCCACTGAAGGAGCCGTCCGAGCTGATGCTTGCATTGAGCGAGCAGGTGGCCTGCGCCTGCTGGCCGGCGACGGGGAACGAGGCCTGGGCGGCCAAGCCGACAGCTGTGCCCGGGCCCACCGTGACGCTGGCGCTGTCCAGGACGGCGCCCTGGGGCAGGCTGAAGAAGGGGAACGACTGGGGGGCGGTCAGCTCGGCCACGTAGGTCCCCGAGGTGGCCCCCGGCGCCAGGGTGATGTCGTTGTTCACGCCGCTGAAGCCGGCCTGGCGCAACAGCTCCTGTACCGCCGCGCCAGCAGACCAGGTGGAGGTGCCTGACGAGCTGGCCGTCACGACGTAGGTCCCGGGCAGGCTGAAAGTGACCGACGGGCCATAGTTGGCACTGCCGCCAAAGGCCGCCGACACGGTGTAGGAGCCGGGCCCGGGCACCCAGGCGCAGGTGGCGACGCCGTTGACCGGGGTGGCGCTGCAAATGGTCGTGGTCGCACCGGTGCTGGTGCCGGTGCTGGTGGCGGAGAAGATGACGGTGCCGGCGTTGGGCCCGGCCGCGCTGGGCCCGGCCACCTTGGCCGTGAGCTGCACCGGTTTCCCGGGGTCAGGGCTGGGGACATTGGCCCCCAGGGTGCCGGTGACGGGCGCCTGGTCCTCGGTGTACATCGTGGGCCCAGACCCGGGGAGCGTGCCGTTGCCGCCGCTCCAGTTGGCCGTCACCGTGTAGGTGCCGGCGGCCAGGGCGGCCGAGGTGCAAGACACCTGGCCGCTGGCGGGCACGGTGTTGGTGGAGCACAGCGTGAGCGGCGTGCCGGCCGAGTTGGTGGCGACAAAGCTCAGGGTGCCGCCGCTGAAGTCGGCCGAGGGGCTGTCGGTGAGCTGGGCCGTCCAGGTCACCGGGGCACCGAAGTCTGCCGACCGGGGCGGCGAGGCGAGGCCGACCTTGGTCCCCACCGGGCTCGAAGTGAGCGAAGAGCTGGTGGCCGAGGACTGCGCCGTGGTCTGGTCGCCGGGCTGGTATGACGCCTGCACGCTGAAGCTCGACCCCGGGGCCACGCCGGCCGCGTCGAGGGCCGCCGCGCTCAGGTCGCAACTGGTGCTCACGCTGGGGCCGGCCGGGCTGGCACTGGCCGCCACGTTCGGGCACAGCGCCACCACCGGGCCGCCCGTGGCGGGCACGGCGGCGAAGTTGACCATGCCGTCCACCTGGGCGAAGCTGTCGGTGCTGGCGACCGTGGCGCTCGATGCCAGCGACCACCGGGGACGACATAGTCCGAGCCCCCGCCACCACCTCCGCCGTCGCCGGACTCGACGTGGTTGTTGCCGCCACCTCCGCCGCCGCCGCCGTACCAGCCGCCACCGCCACCACCGCCACCGGCGGAGCCCAGGTCCTGGGTGCGGCCCTGCCCGCCGTTGCCCCCGTGGAACCAGGGGCCGTTGGAGCCGTTGGCGAAGGACTGGTTGCCACCGGCGCACCCTGAGTCCCACAGGACCGGCTCGGTCTCTCAGTACTGGCCCTCCTGGCCGCCGACGCCGTCGTAGGGCCCGTGGGTGCCGGCGCCGCCACCGTAGCCGCCGTACTGGCAGCCGTCGGTGCCTGAGCCGTTGCCCCCCGCAGTGGGCGACTGGCCGCCGCTGCCGCCGCTGCCGGCACCCCAGCCGATGGTCCCGCCGGAGCCGCCGCCACCGCCGGCCACCGCCAGGTAGGCGTAGGCGCCGGACGTCGTGTCCAGGACCGACGAAGATCCCCCGCCGCCGGCCCCGGTGGCCCACACGGTGCCGTCGTTACCGCCGCTACCGCCGTTGGGCCACCCCCCAGCGCCCCCGGCGGGGCTGCTCTGGCCCTGCTGGCCTACATCGATCGTGAGCGCATCGCCCGGCGACACGGGGGCGATGCTAAAGAGGTCGCCTCCCAGGCCGCCGCTGGCGGCACCGCCCGTAGAGGGGCCGTCGCCGTTGCCCCCTTGAGCACCGGCCACGTTCAACGCCACTTGGGTGACACCGCTCGGCACGGTGAAGTTCACCGGGCTGCCGGTGTAGCTCCAGGTACAGGTCACGACCATGCTCGTGTCGGGCTGGGAGCAGCCTGCGGGCACGTTGTATGCGGGCA
>PMWT01000028.1 GCA_003166025.1 Acidimicrobiaceae bacterium
CCTTCGGGGTCTGTTGGTTGTGGTTGCGGGTGTTGAGTTTTGTATCGTCATTCCTGGTCTCTTGACGGTCGCTGTTGTGCCAACGGCACAAAGAACATGCTTGTAATTTGGGGAGGGTTGGTGGTACCGTTGTGCCAATATGTACCCGAGGGTGAAGAGCGTGCGCCGGGGAGACCAGGTACACCAGTACGTGCAGCTGGTGGAAGGGCACCGGGAAGCGGGCAAGGTCCGCCAGCGTGTTGTGGCAACCCTGGGGCGCCTCGATGAGCTGAAAGCGTCCGGGCAGCTCGACCGCTTCGCCGGGGCCTTCGCCCGCCTCGACCCGCCGCCGGCCGGCACCCGCCGCGCCGTGGGCCCGCTCCTGCTCGTCGCCCACTACCTGCGCCGCCTCGGCCTGGTCGACCTGGTCGACCAGGTCGCCCCCATGCGCGGGCGGTCGTTGCTGACCCACGGCGAGGTGGTCGCCGCGCTCGTCGCCAACCGTTTGTGCGGTCCCGCCCCGCTTTACGACGTCTCGTCCTGGGCGTCCTCGGCGGCGGTGGCGGAGCTGTTGGGAGTGCCGGCCGGGCTTCTCAACGACGACCGCCTGGCCCGCGCCCTGGAGGCGCTCGCCCCCCGGGCCGAGGACCTGAGGGGCAGGCTCTTGCTCCGCACCGTCGAGCGCTGCAAAGTCGATGCCTCCCGCCTGCACCTCGACCTCACGGCGGTGCGGTTCGCGGGGAGCTACGAGGGCTCGGCGCTGGTGAAGAAGGGCTGGGCGGCGGACCGCTCGATCGGCCGGCAGGTAAAGACGCTCCAGGCTTGCACCCCGAGCGGGGTCTCGCTGTACTTCCGCCCCCACCAGGGCGCCCAAAGCGAGCTGCCGGCGTTCATGGAGGCGATCGAGTCCTTCGCCGCCTCATTGCCGCCCGGGCTCGTCGTCGTGGCCGACTCCGGGCTCGGCTACTTAGAGAACCTCTGTGCCGTCGACTCCTCCAAGGTCGCCTTCGTCGTGCCGTTGCGGGCCGGCACGGGCTGGGCCGAGCGTTTCTCGGCCGAGGTGCCGGGCGGGCTGAAGGCGTTGAAGCGCCTGGCGTACTGTTCACAGCGCGAACGGCGGCTCCCGGCGGGGCGCCGCACGACATGGAGGGGGCTGCTGCGCCCCTATCCCGTGACCTCCGGCGATGGCCTGGTACATGGGTTTCGCGTCGCCTATATCCACTCCTCCGAGGAGGAGGCCTCCGTGCAAGAGGCGCGCGAGCGGGCCCTGCAAAATGCCGAAGAGGCCCTCGGGCGGGTCGCCCACGGCCTCGGCGGCCGTTATTACAAGACCAAAGCACAGGTCGACGCCCGGGTCGCCCAGGTCCTTTCGGACAAGCTCGCTGGGCTCGTGGAGGTGACGACGGGCGAACAGGAAGGCAAGCCGACCATCACCTTTTGGCGCAACGAGGAGGCGGTCGCGGCCGCCGGGGCGCTTGACGGCCTCTACGGCCTGGCGACCAACCTCGCTGACCCGGGGGGCCGGCGGCTCACGGCCTTAGACGTTCTCAAGATTTACAAGGACCAGTGGGTCGACGAGCAACGCCACCGCGACCTGAAACAGACCCTGCGTGTCCGGCCGGTGTTCTTGCACAACGACGCCCGTATCGAAGGGCTCGTCGCCGTGGTCGGCATCGCTCTTTTGATCTTCGGGCTGGTCGAGGCCGAACTGCGCGCCGCCCTGGGCGATGGGGCCCCTCTGCCCGGGATCCTCCCCGAGGGCAGGGCCGCCAAACCGACCGCTCGCGCCGTTCTTGCCGCCTTTGACGGGCTCGAAGTGACCTACACCAAGAACGGCCTCGTCCTCGACCATCTGAGCAACGTCCAGCGGCTCATCCTCGCCCTGCTCGGCATAGCCCTCCCCTGGCCCGAGAGAGCGGAAGAATAGAGGGGAAAGGCTAACCCTGTATCGGTGCGGAAAACGGGGCTAGCGGGTCATCCCTTGACTGAGCCGGCGTCTCCGAGTAGGACCAGCCCGTCGTACGTGTCGAAGTCCGAGAAGTCCTTCATGTTTAGCGTGACCAACGGCAGCCCGTGCCGAACGCACGACGCCGCGACCCAGGTATCGTTCTGAGGTCGAGGGCGTCCCCGCCGCCGGGCGGCGGCAGAGAGAGCACCCCACTGTCTCGCCACGGCCTCGTCGTAAGGGATGACTGGTCGCCTACCGATCCAGGCCTCCAGCTCGTCCCGGTTGCGCTTGCCCCAGCTGCGGACCTCGGCCCACTTCCAGAGCTCGCCGACGGTGACAAAGGTCAGCCAGACGCGCGCACCGATGAGGTAGTGGTCCACCCACGGCGGGGTCCGGTTCTTCTGGACCAGCGACGCCACGTCCGTGTCGATGACGACGTCGGCGAAGCGCTGGTCAACCAAGAGAGGAGTCCCGAGACTCCCTGAAGTCGACTAAGAAGGCGTCGAGCTCCTCGTCCGACTCCCATATGTCGGCGGCAAGCTCGGCCAGATCGGCGACGGGCTTGGCGTGCTGACGTCGCGCCAGCTCGTCCAGGGTCAACGATGGTGCACCCCAGAGCCCGGGCTCGTCCTGTTCGCTCACGATCACCAGCCTACGCCGACGCACGAGGACGGCACGGGGGAGTTGCCAGGGCTGGTCGACCGCAGACGACCGCCCGAACGGGTTCCGTGGCTGGCGCGACCTTCTTCGCCGCAAGAGCCAACGGTCCAAATAGTCCTGAGAAACGCGTAGATAAAACCGTTGGTCATTATCTGCTTGGCGATCGGTTGCGCGGGAGATAATACAAAGTTTTGACCGCCAAGTTGACCGCCAAGTGGACGCACCTTGGCGGTCAACTGCGGACGGGCTCGGATCCGGCACCCCCTCTGACCTGCAGGTATACACGCCAGTGGACACGCTCGGACGGCCCAGACGGGATTGGAAATCGTGTGTGGGGAAACTCACCGTGGGTTCAAATCCCACCCTCTCCGCCAGATAAGTGCAGGTCATGTGGGGTGCTCACGTTCATGCTCACGGAGAGTGAGCGCCCACCACAG
>PMWT01000041.1 GCA_003166025.1 Acidimicrobiaceae bacterium
CTTCTCGATGGCCAGCTCCTTGTCCTTGCGAGCCTTGGCGATCTCTTCTTCGATGGCCTTGTAATCGGGCGGGGTGGACATGCGCCGGATACGCAGCCGGCTGCCCGCCTCGTCGATGAGGTCGATGGCCTTGTCCGGTAGGTACCGGTCGGCGATGTACCGGTCGGCCAGGTTGGCCGCAGTCACGACCGCCTGATCGGTGATGGTGACGCCGTGGTGGGCCTCGTAGCGGTCACGCAGGCCCTTCAGGATCTCGATGGTGTGGGCCAACGATGGCTCTTCCACCTTGATCGGCTGGAACCGCCGCTCTAGAGCAGCGTCCTTCTCCAAGTGCTTGCGGTACTCGTCCAGGGTCGTGGCCCCGATCGTCTGCAGCTCGCCCCGGGCCAGCATGGGCTTGAGGATGGAGGCGGCGTCGATGGCACCCTCGGCTGCACCCGCCCCGACCAGCGTGTGCAGCTCGTCGATGAACAAGACGATGTCGCCCCGGGTCCGGATCTCCTTCAGCACCTTCTTCAGGCGCTCCTCGAAGTCGCCCCGGTAGCGGGACCCGGCCACCAGGGCGCCGAGGTCCAAGGTGTAGAGCTGCTTGCCCCGTAAGGTCTCGGGCACGTCGCCGGCTACGATGCGCTGGGAAAGGCCCTCGACAATGGCCGTTTTGCCCACGCCCGGTTCGCCGATGAGGACAGGGTTGTTCTTGGTCCGCCGGGACAACACCTGCATGACCCGCTCGATCTCGCGCTCGCGCCCGATGACCGGGTCGAGCTTGTGCTCGCGGGCCAGCTGGGTCAGGTTGCGCCCGAACTGGTCCAGCACAGGGCTGCCGGCGGGGACATCGGCCGAGCTCGGGGCGGCACCGGCCGCCGTCTTCTCGGGACCGGCGGCCTGGTAGCCGGAGAGCAGCTGGATGACCTGCTGGCGCACGCGGGACAGGTCGGCACCCAGGCTGACCAGGACCTGGGCAGCGACACCCTCGCCCTCGCGGACAAGGCCGAGGAGCATGTGCTCGGTACCGATGTAGTTGTGACCAAGCTGGAGAGCCTCCCGCAGGGAAAGCTCGAGGACCTTCTTCGCCCGGGGCGTGAACGGCGGAGACCCCGTGGTCGACGTCCCGGCCGGCCCGATCGTCTCTTCGACCTTCTCGCGTACCGCTTCCAGGCTTATGCCGAGGGACTCCAGCGCCTTGGCGGCCACACCCTCACCCTCGTGGATCAAACCGAGCAGGATGTGCTCGGTCCCGATGAAGNNTTGTGGTTGAGCAGGCGCGCCTCCTCTTGGGCCAGCACCAGCACTCGTCGGGCTCGGTCGGTAAAGCGCTCAAACAATGCTGACACCCTCCTCAACACTCAAGCAGACCAACACCTGGGGCAACCTGGTGCCACTCCGCTCGGTGATTGCGCAGCTCTTCATGCAAGTCATCCGTACCCTTTCTTTCGGGCTCTTGCGCTCTCCAGTGTACCTATTGCCTGTGTCATCGGCGTGAGCGCCACCCCGGTAAGGCCCACGGCCCACAGTCCGGTTCGTACTTGAGCCCGACGTTGGCATATCGTCTTGTAATGAACGTCTGGGAGCTCCTCTACCTTCCCGGGCTCGACGAAAGCCTGGCCCGGGTCGAAGCGGAGTTGCGCCGGGCGGTCCTGTCCCCCGATCCCCTTCTGTCCGAAGTGGCTTCCCACCTCGTCGACGCCGGCGGCAAACGGCTCCGACCAGCCTTGTTGGTCGCTGCCGCCGCGGCTACAGGCGCCGTTGCCGGTGAGCCTGTCGTCAAGGGCGCCGTCGCCGTCGAGCTGGTCCACATGGGCTCGCTGTACCACGACGATGTAATCGACGAAGCCAGCTCGCGACGAGGGGTGCAGAGCGCCAACGCCCGCTGGGGCAACCTGGTGGCCATCTTGGCCGGTGACTTCCTGCTGGCCCGGGCCTCGGAGATTGCGGCCGAGCTCGGCACGGAAGTCGTGAGCGTCCTCGCCAGGACCATCGGGAGGTTGTGCCAGGGCGAGCTCACCCAGCTCCGCTACGCGTTCTCGACGTCCCGGCCCGAGACTGCGTACCTGGACGCCATCTCCCGGAAGACGGCTTCCCTCATGGCCGCCTCCACTCGGATCGGGGCCCTGGTGGCCGGCGCCAGCCCGGGCGAGGTCGAGGCGCTGGACGACTTCGGGCACGCTTTCGGGATGGCTTTCCAGATCTGGGACGACATCCGCGACCTCGTCTGTACGGAAGAGGAGCTCGGCAAGCCCGCCGGTCACGACATGTTGGAAGGGACCTACACGCTCCCGGTGATCAGGGCCCTCGCCGACTTAGATAGCGGGCCTGAGCTCGCCGGCCTGCTGGGGCGGCCGCTCGACGGCCCCGAGGTCGAAAAGGCCCGCGCCATCATCCTCGCCTCGGACGCCGTTAGCGGCGCCATCAGCGAAGGGCGGCGTTGGGCGGACCGGGCGGCGGCGGCACTGGCCTCCATGCCCGCCCCGTCGAGCCCCGCCAGCACCTCTATTGCCGGCACCCCTATTGCCAGCAACGGTATTGCCAGCAACGGGGCCGGCAGGGCGGTCCCTGCAGTCAGAGAGACGCTGGCCGGGCTGGCGCACCGCCTCCTCGACGACCTCGCCGTACGCGTCGGCTGACCAGGGCGGCCGTTCGGGCTCAATCGGCTTCGGGGCGTAAAGTCGGAAAGGCTATTACGTCCCGGATGGCCTCAGCGCCGCTGAGCAACATCACCAGCCGGTCCACGCCGATCCCGAGGCCCCCGGTGGGCGGCAGGCCGTACTCGAGGGCTCGTATATAGTCCGCGTCCACGGGCATGGCCTCGTCGTCGCCCGCCGCCCGGGCCGAGGCTTGGGCGGCAAAGTTCCTGCGCTGCTCTTCGGGGTCGGTGAGCTCGGAAAACGCATTACCGAGCTCCCTTCCCGCCACCACGGGCTCGAAACGCTCGACCATCCCCGGGGTACGGCGATGGTCACGAGCCAGGGGCGAGACCTCCTTTGGGTAGTCCATGACGAAGACCGGCCCCCAGAGGTTGGGCTCCGTGGTCTTCTCATAGATTTCGAGGACGAGCTTGCCCTTGCCCCAGTCCGCCTCGACGGGCACACCCAGCTCGGCAGCCCGCGCTCGGAGCTCGGTTACAGGCATTTCCAGCCCCACTTCAACACCCGTCTGTTCGGCCACCAAGGCCAGCATCGTCTCTCTCCTCCAGGGAGGGGACAGGTCGAGCGCACGGCCCGCGTACGTGAGTTCCGTAGTCCCCGTGACCTCTTCGGCCACATGCGCCACCAGCGCCTCGGTCAGGTCCATCATGTCGTTGTAGTCGGCGTAGGCCTGGTACAGCTCGAGCATGGTGAACTCAGGGTTGTGCCGCGGGGAAAGCCCTTCATTACGAAATACCCGCCCGATCTCGAACACGCGCTCCATGCCTCCGACGACCAGGCGCTTGAGGTGGAGCTCGAGAGCGATCCGCAAGTACAGGTCCATGTCCAAGGCGTTGTGGTGAGTGACGAAAGGCTTGGCTGTAGCGCCGCCCGGAACGGGGTGAAAGACGGGCGTCTCCACCTCGACGAAGCCCCTCGCCTCCAGGAAGCGGCGCATGGACGACACGGTGCGGCTCCGTAAGAGCAGGACCTGGCGGGACCCGGGGTTGGCCCACATGTCTGCGTAGCGCTGGCGGTAACGGGTCTCGACGTCGGTAATCCCCCGCCATTTGTCACCGAAAGAGCGGCGGGCCTCGGCCAGCAGGGCCCAGTCCGCGACACGTACCGACAGCTCGCCTGTGCGCGTGCGGACCACCTCGCCCGAGGCACCGACCCAATCACCGAGGGAAAGCTTGTTCAGCTGAGCGAACCGCGATGTCCACTCGGCCCCGGCGAACAACTGGACGTTCCCGGTCCAATCGCTGAGCGTAGCGAATGTCAACTTCCCCATTTCCCGCCGGAGGGTGACCCGGCCGGCCACGGTCTGCACCTGCCCCGACGCCTCCCCGGGGACCAGGCCGGCGAAACGTTCCTGCAACTCGGCCGCCGCCGCCGTCGGCTCGAACCGGTACGGAAAATCCTCAGCCATCGCCGCGGTTCCGCTGGTAGATGGTGCGCAGGCCATAGAGCGTGAGCCAGGGTTCGTGGTAGTCGACGACCTTGCTCACGGAAAGCACGAGAGGGGCCAACCCGCCCGTGGCCACCACGGTGGCGGCGCCGACCTCGGTTTTGAGCTGCGCGCACAGTCCGTCGACGAGGGCACCGAAGCCAAAGATAAGTCCTGACTGCAGCGACTCGACGGTGTTTTTGCCCAGGATGCTACGGGGCAGGACCATGTCGACCCGGGGGAGCAAAGCCGCCTTCGCCGTCAGGGCGTTGAGGGACAGTTCCATCCCAGGGAACAGTACGCCCCCGAGGTACTCGCCTTTAGCCGAAATAACCTCAAAGTTGGTGGCCGTCCCGAAGTCGACCACGATCGTCGGGCCTCCGTAGCGCTCGAAGGCCGCCACCGCATCGGCTATCCGGTCGGCGCCGACCTCTTTGGGGTTGTCGACCAGCACGGGCATCCCGGTGCGGACGCCCGGCTCGACGATGACCGTGGGGACGTTCAGGCGCCGGGCGGTCATCTGCCTGAGGGCGGCCTGGACCGGCGGCACCACGCACGCCACCACCGTCCCGGTCACGCTCGAGAAATCCAGGTCGTCAAGTGCCAGCAATTGGGACAGCTGGAGCGCGAACTCGTCCGCCGTGTACTGAGGGTGGGTGGCAACCCGCCAGTGGTGGACAAGGTCACCGGTGCCCACGCCGTCGTTATCGGCGAACAGGCCGACAACGATCTGGGTGTTGCCAACGTCGATGGCCAGCAGCACCCGTTCAGTCCTCTTGCCTGTTGGCGGCCAAATTGTCAATGAGCCGCGCTTTCCCCGTGCGCCCGGCAATGAGGAGACGGACTTCCGCCCCGACTTTCGGTGGCACCGAGAGGGTGCCTGGGTCGACCACTTCCGCGTAGTCCAGGTCGAAGAGCTCCTCTCGTTGGGCCACCACCGTCATAGCGGCGCGGACCTCAGCCACGTCGCTCACCCCCCGCTCTTCCACGGCGCGCTTACCCGCCAACAAAGAGTGGTAAAGCACGGTGGCCGCCGACCTTTCGGTGGCGCTCAGATAAGCGTTGCGGCTCGACAGCGCCAGCCCGTCCGGCTCGCGCACGGTGGGGCAGCCCACAACTACGGCCGGGAGCGACAGGTCGTCCACCAGGTGGCGGACGACGACCAACTGCTGGTAGTCCTTCTCGCCGAAATAGGCGTGACAAGGCCCGGCCAGAGCCAGCAGCTTGGTGACGATCGTGGCCACGCCGTCGAAGTGCCCCGGTCGGTGCGCACCTTCCAGGACGTCGGCGAGCCGGTTGACCCTCACTGTCACCTGCGGCTCCTCGGGGAACATCGCCGCAGTAGAAGGGGCGAACACGACATCGGCGCCCGCCTCCTCGGCCTGCGCGCGGTCCCGCTCGAGGTCCCTCGGATAGGCGTCAAAATCCTCGCCCGGCCCGAATTGCAAGGGATTGACGAAGATGCTCACGACGACCACATCGGTCTCTGCCGCCGCCCTGCGGATAATTGTGCGGTGGCCACCGTGCAGGGAACCCATCGTGGGGTGGAGGCCGACCGACCTGCCCACCCGGCGCGCTTGTTCGAGGAAGGCACGCAGCTCGTCGGGGCTGTCGGTCAGTATCACTCCGCAGAGATGGTACCGGTCCGGACAACGCCAGCCCTCATGCCCCCGGTGAGCCGGCCGGCCGTCAGTTCGGGCGCGAGATCGGCCAGGGGCACCAGGACGAAGCCCCGTTCCCACATCCTCGGGTGGGGCACCTGCAGGTCGGGCTCCTCTACGACGAGGTCGCCCACGAGCAAGATGTCCACGTCGAGAGTGCGGGGGCCCCAGCGCTCCTTCCTCGTACGGCCCGCCGCCACCTCCGCCCGCTGGGCTACGCCGAGCAGTTCCCGGGGCGTGGCAGCCGTCCTGAGCTCGGCCACGAGGTTGAGGTACGGGCCCTGCCCGGCAGGGCCGCCCACTGGGGCCGTCTCGTAGATGGGCGAGACCGCCACCACGTCCGGCAGCTGGGCCAGGCCGCCACGAAGCAGGGCCGACCGGTCGCCGAGGTTCGAGCCGAGCGCCACGAAAGCGCGCCGGGGGCCGTCGCTCACGGGCGGTGGACGCGCACGGCGGCCGTCGCCAGTTCGACCGGCACGGGCGGCCGAAGTTTGCGGACGGTGACCACGACGCCCTGGGCCCGGCCGTGGGCGACGGCCAGAGCTCGCTCGGCCACCTTTTCGGCCAGGTGCTCGAGCAGGAGGGCGTGTGGCCCTTCGATGACAGCACGCGCCGCTTCGCACAGCTCGGCATAGTCGATGGTGGCAGCGAGCTCGTCTGTCCGGCCCGCCGGCCGGAGGTCTACCAGGAGCTCGAGGTCGACCTCGAACGGCTGAGGGCGCAGCGCCTCTTCAGGCAGGGCACCGTGCGTCCCCATAAACCTGAGGCCTTGCAACAGGATCCGGTCCGGTCCCAGCGTGGTCCCGTCCGGTCCCGGCCCGGGGTGGGCCGGGCCCCCGGAATGGGGCCTCCCAGGCTCAAGCACCCGCGGCGCGGGCCACCTGGGCGGGCTTGGGCAGCTCCGGCACGAGGGCCACGAGCTCTCGCCCTTCGGGCCCCATCTGGCGCCCGAAGAGGCGTTCGACGATCGCCACCGCTTGCGCGCCCTGCTGGATCAGCCCGCTCCAGTGGACGTACCCCGCCACCACGCCCATGAGCCTGTCGCTGACCTCTTCCTGGTGAAGGACCACACGCTCGCCGTCGCGGATCCATGAGCGCAGTTGTTCATAGAGGTCGGGCAGGACCAGGGCGGGGTCGTCGTTGGCGGCGAAGGGGATATGGGACCACGCCAGGCTCTCTTCGTCGTAGGCATGCAGGTTGTGAGGTGAGGCCAGCAGAGAAATGACACGGGTGAAACCCTGACATTTCAGCCACAGGATCTCTTCCCGCCGGCGCACCTTGCGGTGGTTACGGGCGTACCCCCCGGGGCGCTCGCAAATAGCGAGCTTGTCCTTTATCACCCACGTGAAAAACCGTGGCTTTATCCCGGCCGCCCATTTGCCTCTCATGTTGGGCTCATATCCCGCCGCCCTCTCATCGGGCGCCGACGAGCTTCGCCGCATCGGCGGTCGCTTTGACATCGTGGACGCGCACCATCGCCGCCCCGCAGCGCATCGCCCAGACGGCGCCGGCCAGGGAGGCTTCCAGGCGCTCAGACACAGGAGCAGGCTCGGCCTCGCTCCCGCCCGCGACCACTCCTGTGAACCGCTTCCGGGAGATGCCAACCGCCACGGGCCACCCGGTGGCCACGATCTCGTCGAGATGGGCCAGTACCCTCAAGTTCTGGTCAGCCGTCTTGGCAAAGCCGAGCCCGGGGTCCACCCAGATCTCGGTCACGCCCGCCTCTGCCGCCCTCTCGGCCCGGTCGACCAGGAACGTCCTGACCTCGGCCACGACGTCTTGGTACCCGGTCAGGGTCATCATGTCCGAGGGCCGGCCCCGCATGTGCATGGCCACCCAGCCGGCCCCGGCCTGGGCAGCCGTGGGCCACAGGCACGCCGAAACATCGTTGAGGATCGTCGCCCCGGCCTCCAGCGCCGCTTCGGCCACCGCCGGCTTGGTGGTGTCCACAGAAATGCGGGCGCCCCCCGACAGCCGGGAGGCCAGCTCCCGGACCACAGGCAGCACCCGGCGCATTTCCTCTTTCTCGTCCACCGGCGACGCTCCCGGCCTGGTCGACTCGCCTCCGACGTCGATGACGTCGGCCCCGTCCCGGGCCATCGCACAGCCTCTTTCGACTGCAGTTGCTACGTCTTGCCAGCACCCGCCGTCGTAAAACGAATCAGGCGTCACGTTGAGTACGCCCATCACAAGCCCCATGGCAGTTGGTCAGCTTATAGGTCCGCCGGCGACGGCAAGCGCCGGCGGCGCCCACACGCTCAAGGCCCGGGACCGGTTTGACGACCTTGTTGAAGTGCCTGCAGCCAACGGACCGCAGGTGACCGGCACGCCCGTCGGTGCCTCAGCGCCACCTGACTTGAGCGCGGAGAGCTGGTGGGCGGTAGAAAGAAAAAACGCGGGGACCGCGACAGCGTCCGGCACGGTCGATGCCCCGGCGCCGCCGGGGCCCCCGACGACAGTCCCGGCCTGGCAGCAGCGCCGGCGCTGGCTCCAGTGGGCTCGGCTGTGGGCGGTGCTCAAGATGGCCAGCCTCGGCTACACCACCTGGTGGACGCTCGGGTACATCCACGCCAATGTGGGGGCGCAGGTGTGCGGCTACGGAGCTGTCTGCCTGTTCGCAGGGGTCGGGGCGCACTGGCGCCGGCGGTTCTTCGGCCCCGGTCAGCTGATGGAGCCCGAGCTGTACGAGGAGATCGGCCACTGGCTGTACCGCATCGGGAGCATCCTGGTACTGGTCGGAGGCGCCCTGAGCGTCGCTCACGCCGCCATGCACTGACGAGTCAATGCAGGGCGGGCCTCTGGATGAAGCCGAGCACCTCGGCTCGGGCTGCCGGGCTGGTCAGGAAGTGCCCCCGCACCGCCGAGGTCACCGTCGTGGTCCTCGGCCTCTGGACTCCCCGCATCGACATACAAAGGTGCTCGGCCTCCACGACGACGAGCACGCCCTGAGGCTCCAGCACCCGGACCAGGGTGTCAGCGACCTGGGAGGTCAACCTCTCCTGCACCTGAGGCCGCTTAGCGAAACCGTCCACGAGGCGGACGATCTTTGACAACCCCGTGACGCGGCCGTCCTGGCCGGGGATGTAAGCCACGTGAGCCCTCCCGAACCAGGGCAGCAGGTGGTGCTCGCACACGCTGTAGAGGGCGATGTCCCGTACGAGGACGAGCTCGTCGTGGTCGGCCTCGAAGGTAGCCGTCAAGTACTCGCCCGGGTCCTCGTTGAGGCCGGAGAAGATCTCGGCGTACATGCGCGCCACCCGGCCCGGCGTGGCCCGTAGCCCGTCCCGGTCGGGCCGCTCGCCCACAGCCGCCAGTATTTCGACGACCGCGGCTTCGATCCTTTTCAGGTCTACCGGCACGTTCTTACTCGTTCAGCCCGGCGACATCGGGCCGTCGTAACGGCGCACGCAACTGAGGTTGCGGTAGCGCTCGGCAACGTCGAGCCCGTAGCCGACCACGAAGTCCCTCGGGATGCGAAAGCCCACGTATGCCAGCTCGTCGACCGAAGGCTCGAGCTCCTTCACGAGCAGCGCGCAAACAGCCAGGCTGGCCGGGTGGCGCGCCGCGAGGTTGCGCAAGAGGAAGGCCAGTGTGAGGCCCGAGTCCACGATGTCCTCCACGACCAGCACGTGACGCCCGGTGAGATCGCTGTCTAGGTCCTTCACGATGCGCACCACCCCGCTTGTGCGGGTGCTGCTCCCATAGGAGGCCACCGCCATGAAGTCGAACTCAACGGGCAGGTCGATGGCCCGGGCCAGGTCGCTCATGAAAACGAACGCGCCCTTGAGGACACCTACGAGAAGTGGCGGCCGTGCCGCATAGTCAACAGCTATGCGGGCCCCGAGCTCCTTGGTCCTGTCCCGGATCGCCTCTTCTGAGACGACTACGGGACCGAGGTTGGGGTCATCAGTCGTCAATGTCATGGTCCTGCCAAAGCTATACCTCAAGAGCCGGGAGCTTGGAGCTGACCATGAGACGGCCCCCAGAACGGCTCACCCGCCGCCCGCCGGCGAGCTCGCAGGCGATCATCTCCCCGGCCACGACCGTCCAGGTGCGATCGAGCTCGGCCGCCGAAGGAGGGTGGTGCTCGGGGCCTTCTCCCCCGCGCAACCAAGCTCGCAGCGCCCGCTTCGCCAGCGGTTTGGGCACGGCCCGGAGCGCGGCCGTGTCCGTGGCGTCGAGCCCCGAAGCCAGGGCGTCAAGCAGTTCGGCGTCCTCGGCCAAGGCCCGCGCCGTCCGGACCAACAGGGGCACTGGGTCGCGCTGTGCGATGTCGGCCAGAAGCGGCAGGAGCTCGAGCCGTACCCGGTTGCGCCGAAAGCGCAGCTCGGAGTTGGAGGGGTCGCTGACCGCGGCCAAGCCCAAGGCGGCTACGAAGGCAGACGTCTCCGCCCTTCTCAGGTCGATGATGGGCCGCGACACGGCCCGACGTCCGGCGCCGCTGGCCCGCATACCGCTGAGGCCGTCCAGTCCGGCTCCCCGCAGCAGGTTCAGCAGCACCGTCTCGGCCTGGTCGTCAGCGGTGTGGCCCACCATGACCCCCTCAGGCAGGGCTCCATAGCGAGCGGCCCGGGCACGCGCTTCCAGGTCGGGCCCGGCCGGCACCGTCACCGCCACCGTCTGGCACCTTACGCCCAGCGCCTGTGCCGCCGCCCGGACCACCACGGCGTCATCGCCACTTGTCAGCCTGAGCCCGTGATCGACGTGTACGGCCAAGGTCTCGCAGCCGGCCGCCACGGCTAGGCCCAACATGGCCAAGGAGTCGGCTCCGCCCGACACCGCGCACACCACTGATCGGCCTGCCGGGGGGAACGAACAGCGACGGAGCAGGGCCGCCGTCTCAGCGGGCCAAGTCAGGGGGGCCACGAGTTAGCCACTTTACGGCGTTGGCAGCACCCGGCGACGAGGCCGAGACGGCCCGGCCACCAGGTGTTCAGGCCGTGCGCCCCAGCCCCTCGGCTCTCGATATCCAATTCCCGGGGTGGCGGATCTCGGCCAGGGTCGGCAACCACTCGGGGCCATCCCATACCCGCTGGAACAGGTCCGGGCCGCCGGCGCGCTCCACCGCCTCAATGAACCGCTCCCCCTGTTCGTACTGCTTGAGCTTGGCGTCGAGGCCGACGAGAGAACTCACTACCTTGGCCGCGCCGCTGCGTTGCCGGCGCTGCTGTAGGACGCTGGCGAAACGAGACGCCTGGGCGGCGTGGCCCTCCGCGGCCCGGTTCATGACCATGTCCCCGTGGCCTTCCAACAAGCTCATGAGGCCGCCGATCTGGTCGAGCGCTTGGCGTTGCTCAGGCGAGGCCAGCAGAGCCACCAGCCCTCCCTCGTCAAGAGGGTTATGCCCCTCGCGCGCCTGCAGCGCCGCCCTTTTCAAGGCCTCGAGGAACCGTTTGGGGTCAGGGTCGACGCCTTCGACCAGAGTGTTCACCAAAGTCAGGAAATGCGGACGTAGCCAGGGAACGCCCGTGAACTGCGCCCGGTGCGTCACCTCGTGTAGGGCGATCCACAGACGGAACTGGCGCGGCTGGAAGCCGTACCGGTCCTCCAACTCGATGATGTTGTGGCCCACGTAGTAGACGATGTCCTGGTCCTCAGGCCGCTCGTCTTCGATGAGAAGTTGGTCGTACTGGCCCAAGACCCGCGTCGACATCCAGCCCAGTAACAAACCGAGCTGCATGCCGCTGATGTTGCGACTGACCTGGGCGGGGACTTTCATGGCGACAGGGCCGAGCATCGGGGCCGGCTTGGCCAGGGCGACCTCCAGTTTCTGCGCCAGGGGGCGCAGCAGCCGCTGGAACGACGCGACGTTGGCGGTGACCCAGCCTGGCCGGTCCGTCACACGGGCACGCGCCGGGCCCGCCAGCGAACGCAGCCCGGTCGCCTGTTCGACCAGGACCTCAGCCTGTTCCGTGAGCTCGGCGAAGTCCTCTTCGAGCACGGTCAAGCGCCCGAGCGGGAGATAGTCCTGGCGGGCGGCTATCCGCGTTGCGACCCGTTGCGCCAACTCCCACGAGATCGGTTCAGCCGGGCCGGGACCGGCGCCGTTGTCGCTCGCCCCCGCCTGGTCAGCGCCTTGCTGCTCCGGAGGGGTCACCTCCGGCCGAGGGCCGGGAGGGACAGCGCCGGGGCGGCGGCCCTGCTCAGGCGATCTTCTTGCCCCGGGTACGGGGCACAGCCATGGGCTCGTGCTGAAAGCAATATTTCCCGTTGTTGTACATCGAGAGCTTGGTGGTGCAACCGGCCTGGCGGCACACACGGTCCTCTCCGAATGCCTTGGACGGCCTCTCGCCGCCGCTCAGCATGTGACCTCCAAGTGATCGTTCGCTCATCGCTCCTACTAACGTTTGCTGAGTACGGTTCCTTCCCGGACGCAAAGCGATCTACCCCAAAGCGCGAGGTCATATTCAAGAAGGCACGTCCTCGGCTCTCAACGCTTCGGCCACCCGGCGGCGCAAGGGGGCCGGTACCTCGTCACGGCACTTGCGTGCGATCAGCGCCTTCAGTTCGGCCTCGAAGCCGAACGCCTCGAAGCAAGGAGCGCACTCGTCGAGATGGTGGCGTATCGTGTCGCGCCGTTCGGGCGTGAGCTCTCCGTCCAAGAAGGTGTAAAGGGTGGCAATGGCCTCCTGACAGGGCTCGTAAACCAGGCGCCTGTCGGGCAACGACGACCATTCAGCGCTGTGCGGTTGATCGCTTTCCATAACCCTCTCGCTGGTTGTGCCTCGTGCACCTAAGTCGGGACATCGGCCGGGGCGGTCAAGCGCCTCTCCCCGGCAAATGTAGCTAACGCTTTTTCGAGCGCTCTTCTTCCCCGGTGCAAACGGCTCATGACTGTGCCGATCGGCACTTCGAGGATTTCCGCGATTTCCTTGTACGAAAAACCTTCGACGTCGGCCAGCAGGACGGCTAGACGGAACGCCTCCGGGAGGGACTCGACGGCTGTTTTGACATCCGACTCCGTGAACCGGTCCAGCACCAGGTCCTCAGCGCTACGCCCCAGCGACGTCGCCTGGTTGCCTCCCAGGCGGCGGTAAAGGTAGAGGTCTTCCACGTCATCGAGCTCCGTCTCGGTCGGTCGCCGGCGCTTCGCCCGATAGCTGTTGATGAACGTATTGGTCAAGATCTTGTACAGCCACGACTTAAGGTTGGTGCCCTCCTGGAACGTGCCGAAGGCTCGGTAGGCCTTCAGGTAGGTCTCCTGGACCAGGTCCTCGGCGTCGGAAGGGTTACGGGTCATCCTCAGGGCGGCGCTGTACAAAGAGCCCATGTACTGCATCGCCTGGTCGGCGAAGCGCGCCCTGTCAGCCATACCAGCACCCTAGGACTTTTGTGGCCCCGCTCACGACCCAATTCAGACAAGCTTCAGCATGACGGAAGCCTCGGGCGGCTGGGCAACTGAGGCCGGGGAGCCTTGACCAGTGGAGGCGGCCCGCTTATGCCGCGGGCATGTCAGTGGGCTCGAAGGTCGCCGTGCGCTCCCCAAAGGCGAGCACCGCCCCCGGTCGTACTACGTGCGCTTCGCCGGGCGTAAGCCGCTGCCAGGCCCTGCTCGCCTCGTCCCAGACGAAAGTGCCATTGGTGGAGGCGCGGTCGATGACCACGACGTCCCAGCCCGAGGGACGTAGCTCGGCATGGACACGCGACATGCTGTCATTCGGGCCGCTCGGCACGAGGGGCGCCAGCTCCCCCGTCACCACGGCGGCGTCAAGGCCCACCTCCCGGCCCACGAGGACTGCGCCGGGCAGCGGGTCCATCTCCCCGTTGTCCCAGGTGAGCCTGCCCAGAGGCGGCCGGAGACCCTCCACCTGGGCCGCGCCGGCGGCTATTGGGAGGCTGCACATTCGGCACGTCGTCGCTCGAGGGTCGTTCAGGTGCATGCGCGGGCAGCACACGCCCCGTACCAGAGACGGCCCGTAAGCCTTGCGTGGCTCGCGCTCGGGGCCGGCGGCCGTCTCCAGGCCCTTGACGCTGTTAGCGGGCTGTTGGACCACGGTGGCGTCCTCGTCGAGCGGGCCCCTGTCGAGAGGGGCCGGGTCGAGAGNNGGTCGAGCTTGGACGGCCCGACGACAGTCAGCCACTCGTCCTCCACCGGCCGGTCTTCCCCGGTCACGGTAGGGGGCTGGCCCCGGGGCACCAGCAGGAAGCCGGCCGCCCTGACCACGCCTTCGCGCAGGTCGACGGGGCCGTCCGTCCGTGCCCCGGCGCCCGCGTGCAAGGCCTGAGCATGTGGGAGGGCTTTGTTGAGCCACGAGCCGACCTCGTCGCCTCCGTAGAGACGCTCCTTGTCGCCTGAGCGCTCGACCACCACTTCCACGGGACCGTGCACGACGGCCACCAGCTCTGGCCCACGCGCCGCCACGAGCACGAACGGCGGCCAGGGCGTTGCCCTCGGGTCCGCCAGCCGCGAACCCACGCCGCCCAGCAGTTCCATGGCCCCGTCGCAGGCCATGCAGGCCGAGATCATCTCCCTGGCCTCTTCGCCGTCATGGGGCACGAAGACGACGGCCCCGGGGAGCCGTGCCAACCACCCGCCATCCCCCGCGGGTACCAGGCGGGCGGAAGCCAGGTCCATGCCGGTCACCGCAAAACCGTACCCCCGTCAGAGCCCTTTGTGGTGAGGAGGCCCGCGCCGCAACCGAACGGACCGTAAGGCACCGTGGTGCCGGCGCGAGCTACCTTGAGGCGGTGGTCCCGGTGCCAAGCTTCTTAATCGCCTCCTCCCCGCTGGCTTTTGCGCACCGAGGAGGAGCCGCCGAGGCACCCGAAAATACATGGGCCGCTTTTGCCCATGCCGTTTCCCTCGGCTACCGCTACGTCGAGACGGACATCCGGGCCACCCGCGACGGGGTTGCCGTCGCCCTGCACGACCCCACCATCGACAGGGTCTCAGGCCAGGAGGGCGAGCTGGCCAAGATGAACTGGGCGCAACTCCAAGCGGTCCCGCTGAGAGACGGGCGGGAGATGCCCCGCCTGGACGAGATGTTCGCGGCATGGCCGGAGCTGCACTGGAACATCGATGTGAAGAAACGTGAAGCCATCGCCCCGGTGGTCGAGGCCATCAAGCGCGCCAACGCCGCTGAGCGTGTGCTGGTAGCGGCCTTTTCGGGCCAACGGACGGCCCGGGTGCGAGCCGCCCTGGGGCCAGGACTGGCCACTGGGGCCGGGCGCACAGCCATCGTCCGGTTGATGTTGGCGAAGACCGTGCCCTGGCTGGCGATGGGCCTACGGCCCTCTGCGGCTCAGGTGCCGGTGCGCCGCCACGGTCTGCGCATACTGGACGCCGGCTTCGTCTCCGCTTGCCACCGGGCCGGTGTCGCCGTGCACGTCTGGACGGTGGACGAGCCCGACGAGATGAAAGTGGTGCTCGACCTCGGCGTCGACGGCATCATGACAGACCGCCCGACGGTACTGAAAGAGGTCCTCGTGGCCCGGGGCCAGTGGACTTGAACGAAGCTGGACGCGCCTACTTGAACCGGTAGGTGATACGGCCCCGCTTCAGGTCGTAGGGGCTTATCTCGACCTGCACCCTGTCGCCGGGCAGTACACGTATGCGGTGCATGCGCATCTTGCCCGAGTTGTGAGCCAACACCTCGTGGCCGTTGTCGGTCTTTACCCGGAACGTGGCGTTCTTCAGGGACTCGACGACAGTCCCTTCAAGCAGGATGCCCTGCTCTTTAGCGTTGGCATTGGCATTAGCATTGGCATTCGACAGAGCGCATTCCTCCTGGTACCCCTGGATCTCGGCGGCGGGCCTTCGCGACCCGAAGGGCGCGCTGGCCGATGCCGTCGGTGAGCACGAGCTTACCGGGCCCGGGCCTCCCTGTGGCCTGGGGCCGTACGCTCCCGGACAACCTCGCTGGCGGGCTTGTCCGGCCTGGTACCGAGGAAGCGAGGGTGCCGCAGACGCCCATCGGTGGTCCAGTTGCCGAACTCCACCTCGACGACCAGTTCCGGCTCGACCCAGCGGGCCGGCCCCGTCTTGGTCCCCGGGCCGAAGGGCGATGTTGCCCGCTCGACCTGCTCGAGCCGGCGCAACAGGTCGGCCAGTTCGGACCGGTCAAAACCGGTGCCAACCTTGCCCGCGTACACCAGCTCGCCCGCCTCCCAATAACCAAGCAGGAGGGCGCCGAAGGCGTCCCTGGTACCTCGGGGAGCCGTGAACCCGCCCACGACCAGTTCTTGGCGGTAACCACATTTAAGCTTGCGCCAGTCCGAGGACCGCCCCGCCGTGTAATGCGAGCCGGAACGCTTGGCCACGAGACCCTCCCAACGGTCTCGGCAGGCTCCCTCGAACAACTGCCGGGGGTCGCCCTCCAGAGGGTGCACCACTTTGAGTTCTCCGCTCTCGGTAACCGTCTTGGCCAGGAGTACCTTTCGGTCCTCTATGGGCAGGTGGCGAAGATCCCGGCCCAAGAGCCACGGCAGGTCGAACGCCCACAACTGGACCGGTGCGGCGCCCTGTTGAAGGGCCCCGAAGTCGGGACGGCCCTCGACCATGCCGACCAGCTCCCCGTCGATGACAAAGTTGTCGGCCGGGAGCCGCGCCAGCGCCTTGACGACCGAGGGAAAACGGGAGTTGAACGAGAGCCTGTTCCGCGAGAACAGCGTGACCTCGGGGCCGTTGCGGACCGCGATGCAGCGCAGCCCGTCCAACTTGGGCTCATAGAGCCATTCCCCCGCCCCGGCCCGCAGGGCTACCGAAGCGGCCCCAGGGCCGACCGCCTCGAGCTGCGCCAGCATGGGTGCCAGGAAGCCGGCGGGCATGGCCGCGGGCTCGGCCGCCCTCTCGGAGTGGGCTGCCCCTTGCCTCACCTCGTCCAGGGTACGACCGGTTTTCACCGAGCGGGGCTCCTCGGACGTTATGTCTCGCGCCGGCACGGCCCGGTCATCTTTGCGCTTGACGAGCACCCAGTTGGCCCCGTCGAAACGCGTCAGCGTCCAACCGCCGACGAGCTTGGACCCCTGGAGCCACACCGAGACATGCCCCTCGGCCACCGCGTCGGCGACGGGGACGACCTCGCCGCGCCTCGTCGTGAGGTTGCGATAGGTCCCCTCGTCCCAGACGATCACCGCGCCCGCCCCGTAGTTGCCGCCGGGTATCGTCCCCTCGAAGTCCCGGTAGTCGAACGGGTGGTCCTCGACCTTGACCGCCAATCGCTTCACGCCCGGGTCATAAGAAGGGCCCTTCGGCACGGCCCAGGAAACAAGTACGCCGTTCGCCTCCAGCCGAAAGTCGTAGTGCAGACGGCGCGCCGCGTGTTGCTGGACGACCCATCTGTTGCCATCCCCGTCGTCGTCCGGTCCGGGCCCCTCGCTCGGGCCCACAGGTTCGGGGGTGGCCGCAAAGTCTCTCTTGCGCCTGTAGTCGTGCAGCGGCGGCTGAGGCAACGCCGGGGCTCGCCTGGGCCTGTGGCTTACGCCGAGCTCGGCTCGATGAGACCGGTTTGACGGGACCGGACGAGCGCAGGGATGGTCGTGGCCTGGGGGAGCAGCTCGGGACCGAGGTGCTCGAGCTGGGTGTGACAGCTGAAACCGTCCACGACGAGCTGGGCCCTGCGGCCGTCGCCATTGCCGAGGGCGGCTCGCACCTTGGGCAGCCACAGGTCCTCCCCGATGGTGCGGGACACCGGCTCGTGGTGGGCGTCGAACCCGAACGAGCCGGCCAAGCCGCAGCAGCCCGCGTCGAGGACCTCGACCTCGTAGCCGAGGGCGGCGAGAACGGCCTGGTCCGCGTCGGTCCCAACCACCGCCCGCTGGTGACAGTGAGCGTGCACCACGGCCCGGCCAACGTCCGTCCCGGGGCCGTCGGCCGCCAACCGGGCCGTATGCCCGTTGGCCACCAAGTGCTCCGCGGGGCTACGGGCGAGGGACGCCAGCTTCGCGCTCCTCGGGTCGTCGGCCAACAAGTGGGGCAGCTCGTCCCGGAAGGCGGCCAGGCAGCTCGGTTCGGCCACCACCACGGGCACACCGGCCGTGACCCATGGCCCGAGGACCTTCAGCAGGCGCCGGAGAGAATGCCTGGCCACGTCGAGCATCCCGAAGTCGTACAGAGTCCGCCCGCAACACGCCCAGCCGGATGGGACCGCTACCCGTTCGCCGAGAGCCTCCATCGCTACCACCAGGTCGTTGCCGACCTCGGGCCGGAAGGCGTCGGTGAAGGTGTCCGGCCAGATCACCACCGAGGTGTCCCGGGGGGCCCGGTCTATCGCCTCGGGGAGCTCCCGCCGCGTGGACGTGCGCAGCCCGCCGGCAGTAGAAAAGCGGGGCGCCGGACGGTTGGTGGCGATGCCCGCCATGCCTTTGAGGGCGCGCCCGACGGCCGGGGCGCCCAGGGCGGTATTGGCCAATCTCGCCGCCGACGGCCAGGACGCGGTCAGGCGGCCTGCCCAGGGCATGAAGCCCATCGCGTACATGGCAGCCGGCCGGCGCCTGCCCCTGTAATAGTGGAAGAGGAACTCCGACTTGTAGGTCGCCATGTCGACATGGGTCGGGCAGTCCGAAGCGCACCCCTTGCACGAAAGGCAGAGCTCGAGGGCCTCCCGCACCTCCTCGCTGCGCCAGGACGCCGGCACCGGCTCCCCCTGGAACATCTCGCCCAGCAACCTCGCCCGTCCCCGGGTCGAGTGCACCTCGTCACGGGTGGCCCGGTAGGAGGGGCACATGGTGGCCGTGTCGTCACGCCGGCAGCGACCGACCCCGACGCAACGCAGGGAGGCATGCAAGAGCGAGCCGTCGTCATCGGCGAAGGAGTACCTCGTGGGCCTCAGGTGGGCCGGCTCGCTCAAGGTCATGTAGCGGATGTTGGCGTCGAGAGGGTAGGCGTCGACCACCTTGCCCGGGTTCATCAGGCCGTCCGGGTCCCAGAGGGCCTTGAACTCCCGGAAGGCCCCGACAAGCTCGGGGCCGAACATTTTCTCCAGCAGCTCACCGCGGCTTTGGCCGTCGCCATGCTCGCCCGAGAGGGAACCTCCCATGGAGACGACGAGATCGGCGGCGGCGTTGATGTACCTGCGGTAGTTGGCCAGGCCATCGCGGCTCGAAAGATCGTAGTTGTTGCGCGTGTGGACGCACCCCTGGCCGAAGTGCCCATACCAGGCACCTGAATAACCGTGCTCGGCCCACAGCGCGGTGATGCCCCGCAGGTAGTCGGCCAGGCGTGCCGGCGCCACCGCGCCGTCCTCCCACCCCTCGTAGTTATGGTGCCCGTCGATGCGGATGGCCGTAGCGCCCAGGCCCGACTCGCGTACCGCCCATAACCGCTTCTGCGCCCCGTCGTCGTCGACCAGCCTCGAGCTCACACCATGGGGCAGGCCGGCGATGAGATCGGACGCTTTGGAGTTCGCCTCTTCCATGCTGTCCCCGCCCAGCTCCGCCAACAACCACCCGTTCCCGGCGGGGAGCAGGGCGACGCCACTGCGATTGAGGCCGTGGGCCTCCATCTGGTCGACGAGGGTCCGGTCGAAGCCCTCCAGCGCCAGCAAGGGATAGTCGAGGAGCGCCGGGACGGCCTCGGCGGCGATGAATATGTCCGGGTACCCGATGGCGACGAGGCACCTCCGGGGAGGACTGGTGACCAGATGGAGGGTGGCCTCGGTGGTGAAAGCGCATGTGGACTCCGTGCCCACCAGGGCGCGGGCGACGTGGCCCCGTCCCGGCGCCAGCTCGTCCAGGTTGAACCCGCTCACGCGGCGGGGGATGTCCGGGAAGCGTTCCGCCACCAGCGCCCCGTACCGGGCCTGGAGGCCCGTCAAACCCGCCAGCAAGCCGGAGAGCCGGCCTCCCCCGGCCATGGCCGCCTGCACGTCCTCGGGCGTATAGGCGCCCACTTCGAGCTCTTCGCCACCCGCCCGCACGACCCGGAGGCTCTCGACGTTGTCGGACGTCTTGCCGGCGTAAAGCCCGTGGGTCCCGCACGAGTTGTTGCCGATCATGCCACCGAGGGTGCACCAGGCATGGGTGGCGGGATCCGGCCCGAAGGTGAGCCCGTGGCGCTCCGCCGCCCGGCGGAGATCGTCCAGGACCACGCCCGGTTCGGCCCGGGCCACCCGTCGGTCGGGGTCGATCTCGACGATCCGCGTCATGTGGCGCGACATGTCGAGCACCACGGCCTCGTTGCACGCCTGCCCGGCCAGGCTGGTGCCGGCACCCCGGGCCAGGAGCGCCGCGCCCGCCTCGGCGGCCAGCCGAGCCGCGGCCCGGACGTCGTCGTGGTCGGCGGGGAACACGACCCCGAGAGGTACGTGGCGATAGTTGGACGAGTCGCTGGCGTAGGCGGCCCTGACCGTGGTGTCGAAGCGCACCTCGCCGCGCAACGCCCCCGACAACGCGGCCCCCAGCGCGAGGCGTTGCGCCTCTTCCAGCTTTGGGGACCGTGCCGGCATACGAGCCCTACAGGGACCGCACGAGTTGCGCCATGAGCTCGCCGGCCTCCGTCGGGTTCTGCGCCACTCTCGCTCCGGCCCCGGCCAGTGCCTCCATCTTGGCCTGGGCCGTCCCTTTGTTCCCCGAGATGATGGCGCCCGCGTGGCCCATACGCCGGCCCGGGGGCGCCGTCACCCCGGCGATGTAGGACACCACGGGCTTGGTGAGCCGTTCGGCGATAAAGGTCGCCGCCTTCTCTTCTTCCGTGCCCCCGATCTCGCCGATCAGCATCACGGCCTGGGTGTCCGGGTCCGCCTCGAAGGCGGCCAGGCAGTCGACAAAAGTCGTGCCCGGGACGGGGTCGCCGCCGATGCCGACGCAGGTGGTGACGCCGATGCCCATCTGCTTCAGCTCGTAGAGCGCTTGATAAGTCAGTGTGCCACTGCGGCTGACGATGCCGACAGGACCGCCGGCCAGAGCGATCTCGCCCGCAGTGATGCCGATGTTGCATTTACCGGGACTGATTATCCCCGGGCAGTTGGGCCCGATGAGACGGACCGACGGGTACACCTGGCGCAGTTCGCTGTACACCTTGGCTTCGTCCTGGGCCGGGATGCCCTCGGTTATGCAAACGATCAGTTCGATGCCGGCCGCGGCCGCCTCGAGCACCGACCCCGGCGCCACCTTGGCCGGGACAGCCACAAAGCTGGCGTTGGCCCCGGTTGCCTCCCGGGCCTCGGCGGCGGTGGCGAACACGGGTATACCCTCGACGTACTGCCCGCCCTTGGCCGGGTTGACGCCCGCCACCACCTGGGTCCCGTAGTCCCGGTTGCGCAACCCGTGGAAACGGGCCTGCCCACCGGTCAGACCGTGGACGACCACCTTGGTGGTCTCATCGACGAAAACGCTCACTTTTCACCACCTGCCAGCTCGACGGCGCGCCGGGCGGCGTCCATCATGTTGGGAGAACTGATAACCATTTCGGACTCCACCGTCCGGAGGATCTCCCGGCCCTGATCGGCGTTGGTGCCGTCCAGGCGGACCACCATCGGCACCTTTATGTCCACCCGCGCCAGCGCCGTCACGATGCCGTTGGCGATGTCCTCGCCCCGAGTTATGCCGCCGAAGATATTTATGAAAATGGAGCGCACGCTTGTGTCAGAGGAAATGACCTCCAGCGCCCCGGCCATCACCTCGGCACTGGCACCGCCGCCGATGTCCAAGAAATTGGCCGGGCGCCCACCGACCTGGTTCACGACGTCGCATGTGCTCATGGCCAGCCCGGCCCCGTTGGCGATTATGCCCACAAAGCCGTCCAAGCCCACGTACTGAAGACCTGCTTGGCGGGCCCGTCGTTCGCGCTCGTCGAGCTCGGTGGTCGCCGCGTACTCCTCCCATTCGGGATGGCGGAAGGCGGCGTTGTCGTCCAGGGTGACCTTGGCGTCGAGGGCGTGCACCCGACCATCGGTGGTAAGGACGAGAGGGTTGACCTCGACCAGGTCGGCGTCGCCCTCGGTAAAGCAGCGGTAAAGGCTCAGCAACACCTGGGCCGCCTCCGGCCTGGCCTGTTGGTCAAGCTCCGCTTCGGCCACCAACTGGTCCGCCTGAGCCTGGCTGAAGCCGACGTACGGGTCGATGTGGAGGCGGACTATAGCGTCCGGGTCGTCCGCCGCCACCTGTTCTATCTCTACCCCGCCCTTGGCGGACACCATGGCCAGGTGGTCCTTGGCCCCCCGGTCGAGGGTGAAGCTGGCGTAGTACTCGCGCTCGATGTCGGAAGCGTGCTCGACCCAGACCCGGCGTACGACGTGCCCACGGATGTCCATGCCGAGGATCGACGCGGCGTGGGCCCGGGCCTGCTGGGCGTCCCCCGCCAGTTTGATCCCACCGGCCTTGCCCCGGCCCCCGACCTGTACCTGGGCCTTCACCACCACCGGGTAGCCGAGCCCTTCAGCGAGCTCAACGACTTCGTCCGGGGTGGTGGCGATGCCTCCGGGCGAGACGGGGACACCAAAACGGGCGAAGTACTGCTTGCCCTGGTATTCGAAGAGGTCCACTCACGCTCCTTGCCGGGGTTTAGACCGCACAAGACTACCGGGGCGTCCCGCGGACTGCGAGATAGCACCCCGGTGCCGCTGACGTGCCAAAATCGAGCGCCATCGAGAGCAAGACGAAAAGCGGGGCCCAGGGCGGTGCAGGGCCTTCGGCCCGCCCGCGGGTACTGCCGGTACTGCCGACGCTGAAGGGTTACCAGAAGTCATGGTTGGTAGCCGACGTGGCGGCCGGCCTCACTCTCGTCGCCATCGCCATCCCCGAGCAGATGGCGACCGCCCACCTCGCCAACATGCCGGCCGTGGCCGGCTTTTACGCCTTCATCGCCGGCTCCCTCGTCTTTGCCCTTTTCGGGCGGCACCCGCGGTTGTCGGTCGGGGCCGACTCCACGATCGCGCCCGTGTTCGCCGCCGGGGTCGTGGCGGTGGCAGCCACCGGCAGCCGGGACTACACCCACCTGGTGAGCGCGGTGGCCCTGATGGTCGGGGCGCTACTCGTGGGGGCCGGGCTGCTCCGTTTAGGCTGGATCGCTGACTTCCTCCCTCTGCCCGTTATCGACGGGCTCCTGGCCGGTATCGGGATCGAGATCCTGGTCAAGCAGCTCCCTACCGTCCTCGGGCTGCCCGGTGGAGGCACGACGACGATCGGCCGGGCCCGGGCCGTCGTCGACCAGTTCGGCCAGCTCAACGGCTGGGCCCTGGCCATCGCTGCCGGGGTCCTCGCCATAGTGGTCGCGGGCGAGAAGCTGGACCACCGGATCCCCGGTGCCCTCCTCGGTGTCATAGGGGCGACGGTGCTCGTCGGGGCGGGCGGCTTGACCCACCACGGGGTGCACGTGCTCGGGCCCGTCCACGCCAACCTGCCCGCACTGGGACTACCGAGCGCCACCTGGCACCAGATCGGCCAGCTGGTGCTCACGGCAGTTACGGTCGCCTTTTTGTGCATCGTGCAGATCTCGGCCACAGTGCGCTCCAACCCGAGCGGGCCGACCCCCCGGGCCACTGACTTCAACGTCGATCTTGCCGCCGTGGGGGTGGGGAGCATTCTGGCCGGCTTGGGGGGATCCTTTGCCGTCAACGCCAGCCCACCTCGCACCGCCGTCGTCGGGTCGGCCGGGGGCAGGACCCAGGTGACGAGCCTGGTGGCCGTGGGCGCCATAGTGGCGGTCCTGGCCCTGGCCACGAGCCTGTTGAAGGAACTCCCGGAAGCGGCCCTGGGCGCGATCCTGATCTTCGTCGCCTCCCGCCTGTTCCACCTGCCCGAGCTGCGCCGCATCATGCACTTCGGCTGGTTCGAGTTCGCCCTGGCCCTGGTAACGCTCGCCATCGTGGCGCTCGTCGGCATCGAACAGGGCGTCGTGGCGGCGGCCCTGATAGCCCTGGCCTATCGGGCCCGGCTTACAGCCCGGCCTCGGGGGGCCGTCCTCGGGCGCGAACCTGGCACCTCCCACTGGATCGAGACCGACGTCGGGCGGCCTACCGAACAGTTGCCGGGCGTCCTCGTCTACCTCCTCTACGCCCCTGTGTTCTACGGCAATGCCGACTTCGTTGTCCTGCGGCTGCGCGGGGCGCTGACGTCGGCGCCCACGATCGTCCACACCCTGGTCGTCGACGCCAATGGCATTGCCGACGTCGACTACACCGGCGCCAAGGCGTTCGGCGAGCTGATCGCGGAGCTGAAGGACCAGGGCGTCACCTTCGCGCTGGCCCGGGCCTCCCACCTAGTCCATCACGACTTGAAGCACGCCGGGCTCATCGAGGTCATCGGGACGGACCGCTTGTTCCCCAGCGTGGAAGAGGCGGTGCGGGCGCTCACCGCCCCCCAAGCTGTCCCTCAGGTCGCTCCACCGGTCTAGACAGGCTGTCTTGCCGATTACGGGCGGGGCGGCAATGCTGGGTGGATGCCGAAAGCCTTGATAACTGGCATTACGGGACAGGACGGCTCGTACCTGGCAGAGCTGCTGCTCACCAAGGGGTACGACGTGGTGGGTGCCCACCGCCGCAGCAGCACTGTGACCTTCGAGCGGATCTCGCACCTGATGGACAAGATCACCCTGGCCTCCGCCGACCTACTGGACGAGTCCTCGCTCATGAGGGTGCTGCGCGACCACCGGCCCTCGGAGGTCTACAACCTGGCGGCCCAGTCCTTCGTCATGACGTCGTGGGCACAGCCGGTACTGACCGGCGAAGTCACCGCCCTCGGCGTGACCCGGCTGCTCGATGCCATCCTCAACGTGGACCCGACCATCCGGTTCTACCAGGCCAGCTCCTCGGAGATGTTCGGCAAGGTGGTAGAGGTCCCCCAAAGCGAGCGCACGCCCTTCTACCCCCGCAGCCCTTACGGCGTGGCCAAGGTCTATGGGCACTGGGCAACGGTCAACTACCGGGAGAGCTACCAGCTCCACGCCAGCTCGGGGATCCTCTTCAACCATGAGAGCCCCCGACGCGGCCTCGAGTTCGTCACCCGCAAGGTCACCAACGCCGTGGCCCGTATAAAAGTGGGCCTGGCCGACCACGTAAAGCTCGGCAACCTGGATTCTCAGCGCGACTGGGGCTACGCGCCCGATTTCGTGCGGGCCATGTGGATGATGCTCCAACAAGACGAGCCCGGCGACTTCGTGGTGGCCACGGGCGAGACGCACTCGGTCCGTGAGTTCTGCCAGGTCGCGTTCGGCCATGCCGGCCTGGACTGGGAGCGCTATGTCCGGGTCGACGAGGCCCATTTCCGCCCCGCCGAGGTGGACCTTTTGATAGGGGACGCCACGCGGGCGCGTACTATCCTCGGCTGGAAACCTGAGGTGAGCTTCGAGGAACTGGTGTGCATGATGGTGGACGCCGACCTCGCCGCCCTCAGCTAAGAGCCGTACTACTAAGAGCCGTACTACTTTCGCTTCACCGGGGCCCCGCCGGGCGCCGGCGGTCACTGACCCTGGCCCTCGGGGACCGATAGCCGACAATTGCCACGGCGTTGCCGGGTAGGACCACGCCCGCCGGGCCCACACCGCGGGGCGCGGCGGCGTCGCCAAACGCGTACACCTTTCCACTGGAGGCGAGCACGTAGTAACCGCCGCCGTCATAGGTGGGGGCCACGGCGACCACCGTGTCCTTTATGCGCTCATCGGGCAATGAACCGGCGAAACTGGCGTCACCGAAAGCGAAAACACCACCGTCTTTGGCCACCAGGAAATAACCGCGTCCGTCGACGCTGGGCACTATCGCCACAATCGGCTTGCGAAGGCGCATCGTGGCCGTCGACCCATAGAAACCGGCGTCCCCGAAGGCAAAGACGCCACCACCGCGAGAGACCAGCCAGTAGCCCGTCCCATCGGGACTAGCAGCGATGCCGACGATCGACGAACGTATGTGAAAATGCCCGGCAGATCCGTAGTAGCCGGCGTCCCCGTAGGCAAAGACACCACCGTCGCTGGAGACGAGCCAATAACCCCCGCCGTCCGGTGTGGACGCCATCCCGACGACGGGCCGGTGCAGGTGCAGTTTGCTGGCCGAGCCGTACCAGGTGGCGTCCCCGAAGGCCAAGACGCCGCCCTTGCTGCCCACCAACCAGTAGCCCCGGTAGTCCGGCGTGGCCGCCATGCCCCGGACCTGGCCGGCCAGGGAGGTGCCGAAGGCGGTCCCGTAAGAGGAGGCGTCACCGTAAGCGGTGACGTCGCCTTTGGAACTCGCCACCCAGTAGCCGTCGTCGGCCCCGGTCGGCTCCCCCGGGCCCCCCGGCGCCCCTGTGCCGCCGGGCGCCGGCACCGTCGTGGTCGCGGCCGGCGGGGTAGTGGTGACCGTTGTAGTGGTCGCCGCCGGCGGGGTCGTGGTCGGGACCGTGGTCGGGCTGGTGGTGGGGACAGGGACCGAGCCGCCCACCTCGAACCAGTTGCTGCGCAGGCCCAGGTCGGCGACGAACTGGTCACCGGTCAGGTCGACCGAGCCGGCACTGCCGACCACGGTCAGGTCTTCCACGCGGCCTCCGATCGGGCCCAGCCCGTTGCGCTTGGTGACGTCGGCCCCCAGGAAACTGCCAATGGACGGGAAGGCCGACTCGAGGGTGGTCACAGTGACGTCGACAGTCCAGGAGTGGACGGGGTTGGTGGCCACCGAGTCGCCGAGGTCGGGCACGGCCGGGAAGGCACCACCGGCGGTATAACCGCCGGTGGAGGCCGAGTACTCGGTCAGCGCGATGCTCCCGGCCGGACCGCAGCTTGTCCCCGCCTCGCAGTAGAGCACCTGGCCGGCCGTGGCCGCCACCTCGGCGTCTGCCGTAGGGCCGTACTGGTCGGGAAGGCCGGTGTACATCTGGCACGCAATCGTGTCGCAGATTTCGCCGCTGGAAGCGACGAAGGCAAGAGCGTAGCTGCGGGCGGCCACGGCTTGGGCCTCGAGCTCGGCCTGGCCTCCCAGGCTCGCCCAGATCACCGGGGACTCGGCGGGCACCACGCCGTCTACGTAGTCCTCCAGCGGCAGGACGTTGTCCGTACCGCCGCCTGGCTGGGTGACTAGGGACCCCTGGTAGGTGCGGGCCCCGATGCCGGGGATGCAGGCCTCGAGCTCCGACGAAGCCACCGAGCCAGCCTGGGCACTCACGATGGTCACGGCGGTCGCAGTGGTCGCAACCTGCTGCCAGGGCCCGGCGCAACCGGGCCCGGAAAAGATGTCGTGCGTGCCCCCTGACGTTGCCACCTCGAAGGCGGCGGCGCTGATCGGCGTGCCGCCCGTCCAGGTGGCCACCAGCGCGCCGCCGTCGACGGCCGACGCGATCGTGTTGTGACCGTCCAATTCGACCAGATGAACCGTAATGTCCGGTCCCGGCGCGGCCAACGTCCCCAGCGTCGTACCGCCGTAATAGTGGCTCAGGATTTGCTTGTAACCCCAGCCGTACTCAGAGGCGTACCCGAAAGCGCCCCATTGGCCCATCCCCCGCCCATGGCCGAAGCCGTAGCCCGAGATCTGGACGGAGAGGGGCGCGTCGATTTTCGCTGCTTGCGCCGGACCGGGACCGACCATGGCGAACGACGCGCCAAGCAGCGCGCCTGCCACCAACCCGCGGACAACGGCCCCGCTGACGGCTTTTCGACCGGCACAGGGCCCCGGCCGACGGCTCGTGGGCCCCGTGAGTTTGTACGGCAATATGTCTCCCGCTCTGTATTGCACCGGTCCGCATTACACAGGCCCGGCCCGCTCCTACCCAGGGCCCGGTCCTGACAAATGGGTCGGCGCGCGCGTACCAAAATTGAGTGGAGCTTAACCGGCGGGGGCACCAAAAAGGGGGACCCGGAGCCCGCGCCGCCTTTCCCGGGCCCCCGCCCGGTGTGGCGGGCCCGGCCGTGTTGGCTGCCTGGAGCTGGTCGACTGGCGTCAGGCGGATATGGCCACTATCGGTGCCGCCGGCGCTTTCGTGCTCGAAGGGGCTTCGTAAGGGGCCGACCCGAAACCGTACACTTGACCTTGCGCGCCGGCGAGCCAGTACCCCCTTCCGTATGGGCTCGGGGCTATGCCAACTATGGTCTGCGCCGTTTTGCCGGTCGCTTCGCGGCCGTAGAAACGGGCGTCACCGAA
>PMWT01000103.1 GCA_003166025.1 Acidimicrobiaceae bacterium
CGTGAAAACGCGAAAAGGCGAGGTTAGTACTCCATGTGGCCATCAACTAAGGGCTTAGGTCCCAACACATGGGGGCCGAGACTCTCGCTGCCCCCAGGACCACCGCTCCGTCGGCCGCCGACCCCAGACCATCAATACAGCTTGCCGCTGGCTGACCATCGCCGAACGTCCTGAACCAAACCACACGTCGGCCAGCAGTTATACGCGCACGCCCATCAAACAAACAATCCGAACAAGAAACCCTTTACAGGATAACGATTCCTTGCTATAGCAAGAAACGAGCTGATAAGCGGACCGCTAATCACTCAGGTTGTTGCGAGGACCGCAACCTCGTACACCACCTGCTGGGACTTGACCCCCTTCACCGGTTATCGAGCAGCGAATCACTAGCACCGGCGGCATTCTTCGCGCCCAGAATGAGCGCTGACCGGAGTCATCCACATATACGATGTGAAGTTCCTTGACGAAATCACGGCCCTGGCCATGCTGGCCCGCCGGACCGGGTGGCAGACGGAAGTCTCAAGTGCTATGGCCGAGCGACGTGGGCCCGGTGCTGTGGTCGAACCGCTCGTGATGCTGGCGGAGTAGATCGAGACCGTAGTCGCCGCCGTTTGGCGTGCGGATAACGGTGTGAATGTGATTGCGCGATGGCACGACATTGTCGAACGCCACGCCAGGATGGTGATCGAACTCGATGAGCACGACCGGACTATGGACCCGGTAGTAGAAGGGGCCATCATCGGCGACCGCACCCATCCAGGCGAAGTAGGTCTCATCCAAATGTTGGTCCACTTCGGACATCTTCACCCCAGAATGGCCCTCGCGCGTCCAGCCAACATAGGCGGCGACCAGAGCCCGCAGGCGCCGGCGTTGGGTACCGGTCAGGTCAGCGGCGCAGACGCCCGCATAGGCAACAACAGCGTTGTCGCGGAACGCACCGGCCTGCATCCGGCCGTCGAAGGGGTCCTGTAACTCCGGGGGTAGGTCATCGGGATGTATCGACGGTCGCAGAACAGCCTGCGCCGCCTGCTGGTCATCCAGGGAGCGGATGAGATCCTGGCCAGCCCGTTCCTCAGGGGTGAAGACCATCGTGCCTGCCAGTGGACCGTCGAAGACCTGACACGGTTCTGAGCCCATGAAACTGGGCGTCAGTAGGAACTGGTCACCGATGACGGTGCCATTGAGGCAAAGGTGGTGGCCGTCGATCTGCCAGGCCCATGGCCGTTCGGTGCTGGGCTCACCATAGAAGGATAAGAAGTATGGCCATTCGCCGAAGTCGTCGTGGAACCCTGTCACCTCGGCGAGGAGGCGGTTCAGTCGCATGATGTCGCGGGCCTGGGCGAAGCCGCGAGCCGACAGGCCGGCTTCGAGCAGCCGCAGTCCGAGCTGACGGGTTGCGGGCGCCAGATCCTCGAGCATCACGCCGTGACGGTACAGGAAGGGGTGGACGTTCAACCACATCCGACGCTCCCGCGCGTCGAGAGGAAACACGGCCCGCTGGCGCTGCTCAGCGCTGAGCGCACTGAGGAAATCGCTCGCAGCATCGGTGATCGGCGCCGTGCTCACACCTGTTGACCGGAGGGGGAACAGCCCGAGTCGCAGGGTGCCGTCTGAGGTGAGACCCTCCAGCGGCCGCTCGACGGCACCGGCCCGTTCACCGAGCAGCGCCTGTATTGGCGGCGGGAACTCAACCCTCTTGCGTGCCGAAAAGGAGGGGAGTTGGCCCACCCCGAAATCGCTCCAGTGCTGCATCTTACTCCTTATCTACAGTCGTACGCCCCGCCGGCTCTTCACCGTAACATGGGTCGCAGCGCTCGACGCTTCCCCCACGAATCGGCTAGGCGACGTCCTCTCCTCGACCTACTACGACATGGTCTGGGACAGGCGACCCAGCCGCTCAGAACGGAAGTAATGGCACGTTCAGGGCCCGACAGACCGCCCCTGGTAGGCGGTCGACTTCGGCACTTACCGAGAGCGCGCGAAGGCATTGGTGCACGAGAGCGAAGAGCTCAGGGCCCTTCGGCCCGCTACCATGACCTGCTATCTTGCTGGCAGACCATGCTGAGTGACCGGGGCCATGAAATCGCCGCTTCGGGCCGGCTGGTGGCGACCGACGCCTTAGACAACCGGTTCGACAACCCGTCCGAGGAGCTGCTCTGGCAGATCATCTCGGGGTTGACGGCCAGCGACAACTATTTCGTCATGGTCCAGCATGTTCCCGACTCTTCAAAGGACGGGACGTACATCCAGACGGCAGTCCTCCCCGATGGGCGCTTCACCGTGGAGTACCAGGACGGCGATCTGCAACACCACTTCCACGCCGAGGTCGATAACGTTCGGCGGGCGTACGAGGTCGTTGTCGCCTGGGCCTTCAGGCGCCCCGAATGGCGGGAAATGCTCGCTTGGGAGCCCGATTACTGAGGCCGCTTGGGACGTCTCCAGCACAGTAGTCTCTGCCGAATCGGCAGCATCGTTCGCGCGCTCGCTCATCGAGCCGGCCGACCGGAGGGCCTCCAGCACATAACGCCGGCCGGCGGCCGCGACGACCTACTTGCAGTTCGGTGCGGTGAGCGAACGCTGCCCGGTCTCGCTGTCGGCTTCGCGATCGGTCGTTCCGTACTCTCCGGTTATGGCCGAGGCGTTTCGACGGGCGCAGGTACAGATGAGTTGCTCGGGAGCGCTCGCGGCTGTTCTCCGGTTGGAATACTGCGATGGTGTTGCCGTCGGGGCCCTTGAACCAGGCCGCACGGCCGATGCCGGCCGAGGTGACGATGTGGTCGACAGTCTTGAAGGTTTCGGTGTCGTAGTCGTCAAACTCGACGCCGTTCGCGGTGAGCGCCGAGATGTCCTTGTCGATGTCGGTCGACCAGAGACGTACCTGGGTGTGGTCGGCATTGTTCCCACCGCCTCGGCCATAGACGTGTCGCGCTCGCTGTCGAGTCGGGGGGCTTGCTTTCAGCTCCCTGGCGGTCGATAGGTCGACGTCTTGGAAACGGCGGCATCAACTTCTGCAGCTGTGAGGAGAACTACCGTCCGAGCCTTAGCCCCACCCCCGGCACTTACCGCCTGAGCGACTGCCACGGCGGACACGTTGTCAGGAAGGTCGGCAACGCAGTAGACGTCAGTATCACCAAAGGCAAAATACATGTGGTCGAGCTTGCCGCCGACACTTTCGATCAGCTCGGTGGCCGCTGCGACTCGGGCCGAGCCGCCCTGGGCCTTGACCCCCCGGATGCCATCCAGGGTGTATTTGAGCTCAAGAAGGTACTTTGACATGAGGGTCCCCCTTTCCGGCCGGCGGCCGCCGTGCAGACTCTAGCGGCGCTGTCGGGCATGGAGTGGGCCCTTAGAGAGGTTGAACTTCCGGGCCCGATCGCGTAGGCCACGGCCGGCTCGCCGGGGTGGGGCAGGGCGAGGATGGCGATCACGGCGGCGATGATGGCGCTGGTCCAAACGGTGGCGTCCATGGGCACTGGTCAGACGAAGTAGTGGCCCTGTTCGATGTCCTCGATGAGGCCGGGGTAGGTGGGCTTCCAGCCCAGGAGTTCCTGGGTGATGGTGCTGGAAGCGGGCATGTCGGTGCTGAGGATGTGCACGAGCATGCCGCCGAATTCTTCGGCTGGCAAAGACCGGGCGGGCAGGTTCAGGTGCCGACCGATGGCCTCGGCGATCTCGCGGACGGGCACGCCTTCGTCGCCGACGGCGTTGAGCACTGCGCCGGCGGGGGCCTGCTCGATGGCTAGCCGGTACAGGCTCGCGGCGTCCTTCACATGGACGGCGGGCCAGCGGCTGGTCCCATCGCCGATGTAGCCGGAGACGCCCTTAGCACGGGCCGCGGCGATGAGCTGGGGGACGAAGCCGTGACGTTCTCCCTGGCCGTGCACCGAGCGGGGCAGCATGACCAGGCAGGAGCAGACGCCCCTGTCGGCGGCAGCGAGGGCGGCCTGCATGTTGGTGATGCGGGCCGCGATGGGCCCGGCGGCGATGAGTTCGTCGCGTTCGGTCGCGGGTCGGCCGGGTGTCACGAGCGTTGCTCCAGAGATCATCAGGGGCTTGCCGGAGCCGGTCAGTCCGGTGACAAATGTCTCGATGGCCTTGGCGTCGGTCCGCGTCGCAGCCTCGCTCACGCTGGGCACGACGAAGGCGAGGTGGATGACGCCGTCGCTGTCGAGGGTGCCGGCGCGCAGCACGTCGGTGTCGTTCAGGTCGCCGCGTAGCACCTCGGCGCCCATGTCGGCGACTGCTTTGGCGGAGGCGTCCGAGCGGGCTAGTCCGAGGACTTGGTGACCGGCACTGATGAGCTCGGGGACGATGGCCGAGCCGATCCAGCCGGAAGCGCCGGTGACGAAGATGCGCATGGAGGTTCTCCTTGGTCGTGCTCTCGGGTGATGAAGATGCGCGGCACCGGAAGGCCGATGCGATCCGGTTGCATCAATTCTAACGCCACTATACGACGCTGTCGCATCACTTGCCAGGTGATGCGATCCGGTCTCCTCGCTTAAGCTGTGCCGGTGAGCAGATGGGCGCCGAACGCGCGTGAGCGCCTGGAGACCGCCGCGCTGGACCTGTTCGTGGAGAACGGGTACGAGGAAACGACCGTCGCGCAGATCGCGGATCGCGCCGGTTTGAACCGCGCCACGTTCTTCCGGCACTTTGCCGATAAGCGGGAGGTGTTGTTCGGCGGTGAAGACGTGCTAGCCGGGCTGTTCGCCGACGCCATCCGGGCTGCCTCCCCGGATGCGACTCTCACCGAGTGCCTGCAGGCGGCGTTCACGGCCGCCGAGGTCGCGATGACCCCGCAGCAGCGGGCCAAGGCCGCCCAGCGCGTGCTGGTGGTCGCGGCGAACAGCGAACTGCAGGAGCGGGGGCTGCTCAAGCACGCCCGGATCGCCAGGTCGATCAACGCCGCCCTGCGCGAACGGGGCGTAGACGAGCTGACCGCCCGGCTGGGCGCGGAAGTGGGGATGCTCGCCTTCACGATCGCCGTTGAGCGCTGGATGGAGTCGGACCATGACGAACCGTTCCCGCTCCATGCCGCAGCGGCCTTGAGTGACCTGCAGGTGCGCGCGGCCGAGCTTGACTCCCGGTCCCGCCTTTCAGCCTTACGCGAGTTCAGCTAAACGTAGAAGGCCAGCTCACTCTTGTTACGGGTCAATAAGGACCAGCTCAACCGTGGCTGTGCTTGACAGCTAATTCGCATATTGGCTAATATCAATATATGGATATAATCACAGGGGTCTTCCGGGCGCTGGCTGACCCGACTCGGCGCCAGATCCTCCAAGACCTGCGGGAGGGTGAGCTCACGGCGGGCGACATCGCTTCGCGCTTCACCATCACGCCTTCATCGGTGTCCCGCCACCTCGGGGTGTTGAAGGCCGCCGGCCTGGTCGACGAGCGCCGGGAGGCCAACCGGGTGTACTACTCCCTGGTGGAGGACCGTTTGGCGCTATGCGTAGGCCAGTTCCTCTCCACCGTGTGCCCTGACCAGGTAGTCCTGCGCCAGGTGCGCAAGCGGCGGGGCACGGTCCAAACCAAACTGGAGGGGACTGAGAATGCTCACGCGTGAGGTCGACTGCACCATCGCACGGCGCCTGCTGGTCAACTACCGGGTCGACCCGGAAGTGGTGGCGGCCCAGCTCCCGGCGCCGTTCCGGCCCCAGACCGTCTCGGGCTGGGCCGTCGGCGGCGTGTGCTTCATTGCGCTCCGCCATCTCCGGCCGGCCGGCATCCCCTCTGCGCTGGGCTTTAGCAGCGAGAACGTCGCTCACCGCTTCGCCGTGGAGTGGGACGACGACGACGGCCGCCATGTAGGTGTGTACGTCCCCCGGCGCGACAGCGCCTCCCGGGTCATCTCGTGGTCGGGTGGGAGAGTCTTTCCCGGCCGCCACGGCCTGGCGAGCTTCGAAGTCAACGACTCCGGCACCGGCCTTCACATCGAGGTGGTCAGTCGGGACAGCTCGGTCCGTCTCCTGGTTACGGTGCGAACGGCACTGGCCATGACCGGGGAGCTGTTCAGCTCCGTCGACCAGGCGATCAGCTTTTTCCGGACGGCGCCGCTCGGGTACTCACCCACCCAGGGCCCCGAGTGCTTCGACGGCGTCCGCCTGCTCAGCGAACACTGGGATGCCGAGCCCGCCTCCGTCAGTGAGATGAGGTCGAGCCTCTTCGATGACGAAGCCCTCTTCCCCCGGGGTACCTGCACGCTCGATTCCGCCCTTATCATGCGAAACCTCTCCGTCCGTTGGGCCTCCCAAGGACGACTCCGCCCTCGGTCATTGGTTGGCGCCGGCTGAGAAGACGGTTCGGGCAGGACCTCGCCAGCCACGCAGAACGGGACGATCTGAGCGCTAAAAACCAAGCGGGTGCTCAGGATCTGGTCAGCGCGTAATCGGCATCGTTATACGTGGTTTAGAACCTCAGCACGAGCACCCCAAATGGAGCACATAATGTTCAAGGTCGCTCCACCTTGGTGCAGTCAAGCCGGCTCCCCGTGGTTACCAGGCAGAAGATGCAGGCGGTCATCTTCGCTTATGAAAGTGGCCTGAGAAAGGTGCCACTCGCCGCTAGCTTGACTTTGCGCAGGCTTGAGAACACGAAAGCACCCGCTAGGTATTGTCGGTCCTTTATCACGATCAGCTCAGCTGGCCCCCCGGCCGAGGTGCTCCTAATTTAAGAAGCCAGGCGGGGTGGCCTAAGCCCTTGTAGCGCGTCACCTTGAAAGATCCGCCGCTCTCATTCTGCGCCGCTTGCAGGTCGATCTTCCCGACGGCCGCCGGGACCGGCGCCGAAAGGGCTTCGTAGGACACGTCAATGTGGCTCACTAGGTTGCAGGCGGCCGCGCCGGTCGGCGGTGTGGGCGCAGGCGGTTGAGCCTGAACGGCACCGGGCACCGACACCAGGCCGATGCCGGCCACTATCCCCGCTAGGGCCGGACGCCCCGCGTGGCGAAGCTGGAGCAGGCGCCTCGAGTTGCGCCGTCGGGGGGCTGGCAGGCGACCGTCCATCGCGCCTTCTCTTTCGTCGGTCGTGCCGGAGCAACGACACCCGGGCACGGCACGCCCCATGCCCCACCGCTAACGATAGCTCTCCAGCTCCATCGCGTACTACCAAAGTCGCTGATGACGGCCAACGACAGCCAGGCAAGGGCCCACCTGGGATCCCACCGACTAGCCCCCTATCGCGCTTGTCGCCCGCCAGGCCCGGCCTCCGTGTGCTTGCGAACGCTGATGTCCTCAACGTGCAAGATCGTGTTCAGGGGCTGGCCACCGGCGTGCACGGCAGACGTACTCGCCTGGACCCAAATGATCGCGCCGTTTGCTCGGACGTAGCGTCTTTCGACCTGGCTGTAATGGCTGCGGCCAGAGGCAAGGGCGGCGATCTCAGCGTCGCCGTCGGCGAGGTCGTCGGGGTGTGTGAGCTGCCGGTAGGTCATATGCAGCAGTTGCTCCCGGCGGTAGCCGGTGAGGTTGCAAAATGCCCGGTTGACTTCTAGGTACCGGCCGAGCCCGCCCGGGGCCAGGCTCTCTAGGGCCACGCCGACGGGGGCGTGTTCGAACGCCAGGCGGAACCGGTCCTCGCTCTCGCGCAGCTTCTGGCCCTCCTCCGCCACTTGCTGGGACCGCATGTAGATCTCGGCCCCCATGGCGTCGGCGCGCGATCTGTTCTCGTTAGTCACGAATTCGGCGACGCGGTTGGTCCTTTGGAGGTACATGAACTCGGTTACATCCTCAACCCTATGGATGATGTAGGCAAGCGAACCGTCGGGGCCGAGGACAGGCGAATTCGTCGGTGCCCAGTACCGCACCTCGAAAGCGTTATCCGGGCTGCGGATGTCGTATTTTTGTAGCGGCATCGTATCGGTTACCAATTTCCGAGCGACACGGTCCAACGACATCCTCAGATTGGCCACCCCCGTCGCCCCGGGGTCAGCCGGGTTGTCGGGTAACACGTCGAAAATCCCCCGGCCCACGATGGCGTGACGTTCGGTCGTCGTCGCTTTCAAGTAGGCGTCACTGACCGCCACGACCTCCAGCGCCGGGTTTAGCACCAAGAACAGAACTGGGCCCCCCTCGAACAGGGCCCGGAAGTCAGGCTCCGGGGACTCCCGCGGGCCGCTCAGTGGTCGGGCGTCGTCGGTACCCGCCTTGCCCGCTTCGCTGCACATACGGTTCCTTATCATTGACGCCAGTTGGGAGTACGGGCGACCCAAACACCCGTGACCAGGGTACACCCTCAGATCCGAGAGGGCCCGTTCCGGCTCAGGTAGCTGAGGCCAGTCCCTAGGGCCGGTCCACGGGGGGCGGGCACGACCAGCTCGGACGGCAAGGCGCCGGTCCGTGGCCATGCTGATGGTCACGACGCCGACCCCGAAAGCGAGGAAAAAGAGCGCGAACCCGACCAACGCTGGCCACGGGGAGGAGCCGGGACGGCAGCCGCCATCGAGGTCACAAGCACAACCATGAAGAGGACCACCGCTAACCGGAACGCGAGGGCGCGCCGCATGGCCTGGTTCACGAGGACGAGCTTGGCACGGCCGGGTAGCTCCGACGTAGAGCGAGGCAGCGCCCGTGTCCAGGGCGGCTCGGACCCGGTACGCTGTTCGTTTGGTGGCCCCCAACCACAAAGTCCTCTTCGGCCTCGGGCTGGAGACCGGCGTCCACCAAGTGAGCGAGATGCTCGGGCACGCCCGCCTAGCCGACCAAGCGGGTCTCGACGTCGTCAGCGTCTCCGACCATCCCTTCTTCGCCGAGCGCGTCGATGCTTACGCCGCGCTGGGGTTCGTTCTGGGCGCAACCAGCAACATCACCGGAGCGGTCATCATGACGAACCTGCTCAGCCGTCCCGCTCCCATCCTCGCCCGGACCGTCACAGGACTATCTACGATCTCTGGCGGTCGTGTCGTTCTCGGACTGGGTGCGGGCGGGATGGAGGAGGAAATCGTCGCCCTCGGTGTCCCCCACCTGTCGCCCGCAGCCCGAGTACGAGCGCTGGAAGAGGCGATCATGATCGTGAGAGCGCTCTCCGGCGGCGGCGACCCGGTCACGTTCGACGGCGAGTTCTACCACGTCACCGGGCTGGCACCAGCGCCCGCACCAACGCCACCGATCTGGACCGGGTCGCTCGGCCCGAAGGCACTGGCAGTAACCGGCCGACATGCGGACGGATGGATACCAGCGCACCTCGCGGACTGGCGCAGCACCACGGTCGCCGAGGCACGGCCCATCGTCGACGAAGCGGCTGCTTCGGTAGGGAGAACACCTACTGATGTCGACACCATCTACAACGTGTCAGGGCGCCTTGCCCGGGCCCCGCTAGCTGAGACCCGCGACGACGAGGGCCGCTGGGTCGGGGGCGGAGTGGCCCAGTGGGTAGAGGAACTGACTTTCGCCGTGCTTGAACACGGCGCCGCCGCTTTCATCTACTTGCTCCGTCCTGGCGACAGCCTGAGCGACACGACACTGAACCTCTGGGCACACGAAGTCGTGCCCGCCGTCCGCGAAGCAATCGCCAAGCGCTGACCTCCTTCTCTGCCTTCCGCTTTTCGCCCGAACCCCCCCAGCACGAACGTCGCTCCAAGGCCACCCTTCCACCGCACCCGCGAACAACCCGCTACCTAGAACTGTGCTCTCCACCGGGATGTGCGCACCCTGACGCGCAACTAGTTAGCTGTTCAGCCCCGGTTTCTCGACAATAACCGTGGCCCACAGGAACCCAGCCACGGCTTCTTTTGCATTGGTGACTCTCGGCGCCCTGACATAGGCGTCGTAGCTCTGCTGAACGCAAAGACCATCGCACGCGCCGTGCACGTCAACCAGCCCGTTGTCGTCGGCGGTCGCGTTGTCGACAATGCACTGATAGCCACGCGCGACCACCGGCTTGTACTCGGCCTCTTTCAGCGTACCGATCTCGATGCCGCGTTGCAGCGCGTACGTGAACATGGCGGTCCCGGAGGTGTCGATCCAGTTGTCCCGCCGGTCACCCTTGTCCACCACCTGGAACCACCCGCCTGTGGCAGGGTCCTGGGTGCGGACCAACCCACCGGCCAGGCGGACAAAGATGTCGAGCACCTCGGCTCGCCGCGGGTGGCTCGCCGGCAGGACGGCCAGCGTCTCGGCCAGGATCAGTGCGTACCAGCCCAGGCCCTCGCTCCAGACCTCACTCGAGAGCCCTGTCACGGGATCCGCCCAGCGCTCGATGTTCCCGGGCCAGACCCTCGCCAGATCGGGTTGCGCGGCCCACGCGTGCAGGTAAAGGCCGCTGTCGCCTTTCAGGCAGTGCTCAGCGAAGACGGTGATCTGCCGTACAGCTTCGTCGAAGCAGTACCCTGCGTCGCCGATCGACGCGCCGTAGCGGGTAAGGCACATCTGGCCCATGAACACGCCATCGATCCACATCTCGCCCGGGAGGCGCTTCCCGTGCCAGAACCCGCCGTCGGAGTTGCACGGGTAGTCGTCGAAAGCATGGCGGACCGTGCCCGCCGCCCTGCGGTACCGCTCCTCGCCGGTGTGCTCGTAGAGCGCCACGACAACGTTGCCGGGCATAATATCGTCGAGCGAACCGAGCGCGACGTCAACGAGGTTGCCCTGCTCGTCCACGAACGGGTCGAGCTCGCGCTTGATGAATTCGAAGTACCGGCGGTCTCCCGTGGTCCGCCAGAGCATCTCGAAGCCGAGCAGCGTGTATGCCTTCCAGTACGACCAGCCGGCAAGTACGTCCCTTGGAGTGCCGGGGTTGCGCTTCATGATGGTCTCAGCAAGGGCGACGGCCCATGACGTCGGAGCCACACCTACTCCTTCCTGAACCTTTGCCTATGGCTCGAGGGTCGCTGCCACCAGGTCCGCCCTGGCCACGAAGCTACAATAATGCAGCACCGGCACAACCTTGAGCCGACAGTTCTCGTCGGCGCCGAGCCGGGCCCTGCCCACACCGGGATAATTGCTATGGCACACCGTGGAATGCTTCGGTTCGGGTTCAGACATGAGTTGACTCTCGCTCGACGACAGAGAACTTGCTGACGAATTCTCGGCGTGGTTTTCCTGCCACGCCTCCCTCTATGCGACGGACAAGAAGGCTAACCGCCGTCCGGGCCATCCTTTCATGATCGGGATCTATGGACGAGAGCGATGGCACTGTGAAAGCGCCCTCGTCGATGTTGTCGAAGCCGATCACTTTTACCCTGGACGGCACGCGTACACCAGCGTCGGCGAGACCGCGCAGGACGCCGATAGCAACCGTGTCAGTGACGCAGAAGACCCCGTCGAAACCCTTGCGGCTTGCCACCAGCGCACGCGCCACTTCACCGCCCGACTGCATCGTGAACTTTTCGATATTTACGACCAGCGAGGGATCGAAAACAATTCCGGATCGTTCGAGCGCCTGGCGGTACCCCGTGAGTCGTAACCCCGACACGTCAACCTCCCCGCTCACCTGGCCGTCAACCATGACTATGCGCCGGCAGCCCCGTTCAATGAGATGGCTCGTGGCCGCGCACGCGCCGTTGACATTCGGCATGGCGACATGGTCCACAGGACCATCGAAGATCCTTTCCCCCAGGATCACCACTGGATAATCGACCTTCAGCAGGTCGGTGTCGGCCGGCCCCAAACCCACGGTGCTCAAGATGAGGCCGTCGTACAGCCGGTTGCGCGAGAGGGACAAGGCGTCGAGCTCGTTTTCACGAGACGCACCGGTTTGTTCTATGGCAACGCGAAGATTGTACTTCGCTGCGGCCGTAATGATGCGCGCCGCTAGTTGGCCGAAGTACGGGCGGTCGACTTCAGGTACGGCGAGCCCAATAGTCCCGGTCCGCCCCGTGCGGAGGTTCCGAGCCGCCACGTTGACCCGGTAGTCAAGTCTATCCATGACTTCGAGCACCTTGGCCCTGGTCGACTCCTTGACGTGCGGATGGTCATTAACGACATGCGAAACGGTCATTGGCGAGACGCCGGCTGCTCTCGCAACGTCCCCCATGGTCACCATTGACTTAGTCTGTCATCATCTAACGACAAGGCAGTAACAATATGTCGTCGGCCAGAGCCGCCCTCGGTCCGCGACCGGCTCTGCCTGGCCACGGTCATGGCTTGGAGCGACGGCGCCCCCAGTGCCACCAGCCGATGCCTGATCGCAACCCTGGCTGCCGTCCTGGCCGAAGGCCCCGTCCGGTCCGCCGGTCCCGCCCGGGACGGCCTTGGGCCTCCCCTCCCCCGAACATCCCTCCCTAGCACGACCGCCAACCAGTCCATAAGCCGTCCAACCGCGACCCGGGCCACGCCCGTGCTCGGCGCCGCGGCCAACCGGGCCTCGCCCGGGGGCATGGGGCCCACCCGTGGCCTATCGACGTGATCACGGACAACAACGCGGTTGCTGGCCTCATCGAACACGGGACCACCGAACGCGAGCGTGGCCATGAGCTAGCCCTCCTTTGCATGCATCGAGTGCCGCTGCCCGCAGGCGCGTCGTCGGCACCCGCGGACCGGCCTGACTTTAACCTTTCACAGCGCCCGCGGCGAGCCCGCTGACGATGTGCCGCTGCATCCAGAGAAAAAATATTGTTATAGGTATCAAGCTAAGAACCGTCAGTGTCATGAAGGCAGGCCAATTAGTAGTATACTGGCCCACCGCCTGGTATACTTGCAGTACAAGGGTGTAATTCTGAGGCGAAATTATGAATACGCTCGGCGCCAAAAAGTCGTTCCACACCCAAATCGTCTGGAATATGCCCACCGTCACAAGCACCGGTCGGATCAGTGGAAGGACGATCCTCCAGTACATCCGAACTGTGCCACAGCCGTCGATACGCGCCGCCTCGATAATTTCGTACGGGATCGTTAGCATGTAACCTTGGATCAGAAAATAACTGAATATAGCGCCACCACAATATATGACAACTAAACCATTGAGACTGTCGATCAAGTGGAGCGAGACGAAGGCTTCATATATCGGTATTAGCGTAACCTGGAACGGAACCGCCAGCGCTAGCAAGAGGACGACATGGATGCGCCTGCTGGACCGAGTCCTCCGCATCACTATGCTGTACGCCGCCATAGAACCGACCAATAGCATAACAACGACCGACAGCACCGTGACACGAAGGGTGTTCTCGAAGCTCTGAAGAACCGGGATGTTATCCCAGACGTTCTTATAGTTCGAAAGATTAAATGAAGTTGGCAAACCAAGTGGTGAAACAGACGTCTGTTGCTGGGTCTTAAATGTGTTGACGACAATATAGTAAAACGGGACCGCGAACGTGAACGCAATCGATAGCATGACGACGCTCATCGCGAGCCTAGTGACCCACGACCCTTTCCTCATCGCAACCGCGCCTCTCGCCGTCGGAGAATAGAGATCTGCACTACAAGCACCACCGCCACCATGAGAAGGAACAGGATACTCAGGGCCGCACCTTGGCCGTACTGGGCGTTAGAGATACCGAGCGTGATGATGGTCTGCGATACCGTATACGTAGCGTACCCAGGGCCGCCCCCCGTAAGCGCGAGTGGTAATGCATACTCCTGCAAGCCGAATACGACTAGAAGCACAATGCTGATCGTCATCGCCGGCGCCAACAGGGGTACCGTGATGTAAAAGAACCGCTGTACACTTGACGCGCCGTCGACGTCGGCGGCGTCATAGTAATCCGCGGGGATCGACTGCAGGTATGCCAAGTATAGCATGGCGTGCCAGCCAAGTTGTTGCCATACGCCCACCATTATCACCGACAGCCTGGCGAGCAGGTTGGTCGACAACCACGGAACGGGCCCGACCCCGAATAATGCGCCCAACGCTGAGTTGACCACCCCCATCGAGATCGGCGCGAGGATAAATGCCCATACCAGCCCAAGAATTGCCGCGCTCGGGACGGCCGGGAAGAACATGGCGGCACGCACAAAGTTCCGTCCCACGAACCTTTTGTTCAAGACTACGGCGAGCGGGATCGCTAGAACAGTTACGATCAGGGCTCGTCCTAAGGCATAGGTGAGGGTAAAGGCCAGACCAGTCAAGACGGTCGGGTTGGAAAACAGGGCTCTGTAGTTTGCTAAGCCGACAAAGGAGACCTTGTTCGAGTAACCGCCGAAGTTTGTAAAACTGAAATAGAGCGAACGCGCTACGGGGAGAGCGAACAGGCCAATAAATATAATTACAAGGGGTACAACAAATAGGCGTAACGATACCTGCTCGCGCCGTCGGGTCGGCCCCAACATCAGCGGGAGCCGCCGTAACCCAGTCGGTCTAGCGGCCTGTGCTGGGTTCCCCGGGCGCCGTCCCACGTCACGTCTCGCTTCAGCGTGCGGGCTGCGGGAACTCGTGCTCAACGTACACTCTGGCGTCTGCGGGAAGATAACAGATCCCGAGGGCTATTCGACGAGCCGATAGGTGCGCTAACCAGGATCTCCCTGGCGGTCGCCTCTGTCGGCTGCACTGTAGCGCGCAATTTCCGAGTCGCCGGGCTACCACAGACCGGTGCCAAGCAGACCATGGGCGTTGGCCTGCTCGGCACGGTCATCGAGACGGGGGTTCGCAAGCACTCTGCCGTCAAGTCGCTAAAGGACAACAGGGACACCTTGCTACCGTCCTCGTTCAGAGATGTGGGTACCTGGGGCCTTCCAAAATGCCCGCTCTGTGCGCCTCAGCCTTGCAGCTGCTTGAGGGCGGCCTGCATGTTCGCTTGCAGTTTCGCTGGAGTGATCTTGCCCCCGACCAGCAGTTCGAACTGAGCGTTCGCATCATTGCCTAGAGCGTCGGCGATCGGCGCCGGCCACGCGATGCCCGTGTAGTAGTAATTGCTCGCCCGCGCCGCCTTGGCACACAAGTTGAGCTCTGGGACCACCGGCGTCGAGACGTTGGTCGTGGTGATGATCTGTCCCGACGAGCTGCCGTAGAGCTTCAGGGCAGCGGGGCTGGCGAGGAATTCCAGGAACTTTAACGCCCCGGGGAGGTTCTTGGATTTCGCGTTGATCGCCCAACCCTCGGTCGGCGCGCCACACCAAAACGATTGGCTCGCTGCCGTAGCCCCGGGTACAGGGTACATCTCGAACTCCAACTTCGGGTTGTCGGCCAGGATGGCAGGTTCGTCCCATGGGCCCGACCCGTAGGTCGCTAGTTTTCCATTGGCAAATTCACTCTGTAACTCGCCGCTGGTTTCGCTTACGCCCACCATGCTCGGCGGGACCAACCCGGTCGAGTACAACTTGTCGTACAAGGCGAGCGGGGGGCCCCAGTACTCTGCGAAGGTCGCCTTTCCATCAAAGATGGCTGCGTCCGATAACCCCGCGGTCTTGAAATGGCTCCCAATAAGTGCCTCGACGACGACATCTGGCTGCCCGCCCCCGAAATAGGGGGTGATGCCCATGGCTTTGAATTTGCCGCACAATGTCAGGAACTCGTCCCATGTCGATGCCGGCGCTGACCCCACTTTAGCAAGCAGGGCCTTGTTGTAGTAGATCCCTCCGGCCCAGGCCGCCACCGAAAGTCCCCAGACCCCTCCGTTGTACGACATGAAGCTGCGATTATTGGCGGCCATCACGCTGATAAAGGACTGGTTGCTGAGGTCGTAAACATAATTGTACTTGTTGAGCTGGGTCTTGTTCTCGACTGTGTAGATAAAGACGTCGGGCCCAACACCTGCGAGCAGGCGTGTGGCCAAGACGGAGACGTATGGTTGGGGCCCTTGTAGGTGCGAGATCTCGATAGATATGGACGGGTTTTGCTTCTCGAACAAGTCAACGATGGGTTTTATCACCGGAATAGTGTCCCAGGACAGGAAGCTCAACGTGGTCTTTGCCTCGGGCTCTCTTACGTTTCTTACGCCTGAGCGCACCGCGGCCGAGGCCACCGATGGGCTGGCGGCGACGAGCGCTGCGCCGGCTGCTCCGGCGGCGCCTAATGCTAGAAACCGGCGTCTTGTTAGAGCTGGATCCGGAGCGCCAGTTGTAGCGCTCTTTGGCTGGGTTTCGGACATTTCGGTCCCCTTTCATTTTTCAGTGTAAGGATAGTTGATATCACTGTTGGTGCTAGTGCCATTACATAACAGGAGGTCATTCTCTACAAATGGACGGTCCACGGGTTATGACCCTGTGCTCAGTTGTCCAGCTACGACGTCGTCATCGAGACCTCCACGACAGCGAAAGACTGCGGCGGCATCGGTACGACCAGCTTCGAGCCCCTGGCGGCCTCGGAACTTTCCTCGATGTGCACCGGCCGGACGTCTGGGACCGCCGAGGGCCCCATACTGGCGCCGTCCGTTAGGGCCCGCACCCGGGCGGCACCACCAAACACCATATCGCGCAGGATGATCTCGACCACCTCGGGAGCGTCGTAGCTGCGGTTGACCATGGTTAGCGACAGGTTGCGCCGCGCTCGGTCAACCGTCGCGGACGCATCGACGATGTCGAAGGGCCCGAGGTCGCCCAAGCGGTGCGCCCAGCGCCCGACCGGGAGGGGATCGGGCGCTGCGACCGTGGGGCCGTCGACGTGCACGTCCACGGCTAGGTCGAGGGCGGTCTGGGAGTGCATAAGGAGCGGGAAGTAGATGGGCTGTACCACGGCGACTTCGGGGGTGGTGACGACCGGTGCGATGGCGTTGACCAACTGAGCGAGGTTCGCCATCTGGACCCACGAGCAATTGCGGACAAAAATGTTGAGGTATGTAGCAACAGCCAATGCGTCGGCCATTGTGTAGCGCTCTTCGAGGGTGCCGTCGCTGGTACGGAACCAGACGTTCCATTCGTCATACGCGATGCGTGGCCACCGGTCGAGCTTTTGGACATATGCGGCGCGCTGGATGAGGGCGGCCGAGCAGGCGATGGCCCGCTCGGCCTGGTGGACCTGGAGGACGTTCGTCCAGTAGTCGTCGGAACCCGTATAAATGTGCAACGAGTGGAGGTCGACGAGGCCCGCCATCCCGTCGATGACCTCGCGGTCCCAATCGTCCCAGCCGTTCCACCCACAGCTGACGAGCTTGGCGCCCGGGTCGAGCATTTTGATCGCTTTGGCCCACCTGGTGGCCTCCCGGACGTACTCGGGAGCAGACATCGAGCCCACCTGCCATTCGCCCCACATCTCGTTGCCGAGCCCCCACCACGTCACACCGTAGGGCTCGTCTCGTCCGTTCCGCCTGCGTTGCTCGGCCCAGTACGTAGCCCGAGACGAGTTGCAGTACTCGATCCACGCGAGTGCCTCTTTGAGTGTACCCGTGCCCATGTTGAGGCAGATGTAGGGCTCCGTGCCGAGAGCGCTGCAGTACGCCATGAACTCGTCGGTGCCGAAGCGGTTGGGCTCGACACCGCCCCAGGCCAGGTCACTGCGCGCCGGGCGGTTGCCTTTGGCACCGACGCCGTCCTGCCAATGGTAGTTCGAAACGAAATTGCCCCCTGGCCAGCGCAGCACGCTGACCTGGAGGTCCTTGAGCAGGGCCAGGGTGTCGGCCCGGAAGCCCTTCTCATCGCTCAGTGGCGAGCCCTCTTCGTAAAGGCCGCCGTATATGCAACGGCCCAGGTGCTCGATGAAGCCCCCGAAAATATGGCGGTTGACGTGGCCGATCGTCCGCCGTGGTCCTACGGTGACCTGGGTCACCGGTAACCGTCCCTGTCGCTTGCGGTACGGGTGCCCTCACAATTCGCGCCGCTCTCCGTCCAACGCCTCGTTGTCCTTCTCGAGGACCGGCCAAGCTCGGTCAAGGAGCAAAGGAACCTACCATGACAAGCACTCCCCGCCTGGCCATACGCCCATTTTTCCAATACAACCCCCTTTTTCTGAAACAGGGTCGGGGTCAGGACAGGCGCTACCAGCCCCCCGTCCATGCGCCGTCGTGATCAGAGAGCGCGCCAAGGCGCAGCTTCCCGGTCCCCCCTCGTTCAACTATTTGCTCCCCAGTGCGGGTGAGCAAGCGTTCGTCCGGCCATGTTGCCGGCCGCTGCCTTCAACATGTAGCGTTACACATCGGGGGGCCGATAGCAAGTCTTCCACAGAAACTATTTGAGGCTGAGGGCGAAGAAGGAGCCGAGAGCCGTCGAGGACCTGCCAAGGCGAACGCCGACTTTTCTAAGACTTTGCCAGTAAATAGCGTCGAATCTTCAGAGAGGACGTCCTGACCTTGAGCCCGTTGTTCCGCGACCCAGTCTTCGACGGGGCCAGCGACCCCGTCCTGGTCCGCAACCGCCTAGAGGGCTCCTGGTGGATGCTTTACACCAGCCGGCGGGCGACCGTGCCGACTAAGGGGGTCGGTTGGGTCCACGGGAGCGACGTGGGCGTCGCATCCTCCAACGACGGCGGCGCGACCTGGTGCTATCGGGGCGTCCTCGACCTCAGTTACGAGTTCGGTCGCAACACGTTCTGGGCACCTGAGGTCACCTGGGCCAATGACCTGTACCACGTGTTCGTCTCGTACATCCGAGGCGTCCCCGACCAGTGGGCCGGGCACTCCCGGCACATCCACCACTACGTCAGCAAAGACCTGCTCAATTGGGACCACCGTGGCCCCCTAGCCCTAAGCAGCGACCGCGTTATTGACGCCGCCGTGCACCGCCGCCCGGGCGGTGGGTACAGGATGTGGTACAAGGACGAGGCCGACGGTTCCAGCACATGGTCAGTCGACAGTTCTGACCTACAGGCGTGGCATAGCCCTCAGCGAGTCCTACAGACACCGGGCGGCCATGAGGGCCCGAACGTCTTTCGGTTCCGCGGTGCTTACTGGCTTATCGTCGACTCGTGGGACGGCCAGTTGGCCTACCGCTCAGACGAGCTGTCCCATTGGTCACCGGCGGGCCGGATCCTGGACACCGCCAGCGCCAGCAGGAGCTGTCGTGAAGACGACGTGGGCCCGGGCCTGCACAGCGACGTAGTCGTTGACGGCGATCGCGCCTTCATTGTCTACTTCACGCTTCCTGAGGCGGACCCGACGACGCCCGGCCGGCCCTACCCCGCCCGCAGGTCGTCGGTCCTGGCGGCGGAGCTAGAGGCCGAGGACGGGAAGCTCATCTGCGACCGGCGGCGCGATATAACCCTCGCTCTGTCCGATGAGGCCGTCTAACCCGCAAGCCACGCTCATAAACGCGAGGCTGACGTCTGGCAGGGCGCTGACCTTCTGAAGGCGTTGCCGGGGCTGGAGAGGGTCGAGCAGCTATGGCGGCCGCCTTGGCTCCTATGTTCCTGAGCAGTCCATGGGTTCTGCGCCTAGGCGGCCGCATAGGTGTATCGGCATCCCCGGGGCGTACATGAGGTCCGGCCCTCAGGCGCGGCGGCCCGCCCGCGTGCAGCACGTCCCGTACCTCCCGGACCGTCGTACCTACCCACTGCGTACAGTGTCGCCGCTTCCGACCCGGGCCCACCGCTTAGTACTAGGGTGCGGCGCCAATGTGGCTGAGCCCGGCCTCCCCAATCCGGCCAGCCTCGGCGCTCACCGCGTCCAGTAGCGCGACGAGCGACCTGACCCCCTCCACAAGCAGCTCCCTCGGGATATTGCGGGCGTCGAGAACTTCGCCCAGCCAGTCCAAGAAATCCACTAGGACACGGTCGTCGTCTACCATCTGCGCAGCGGCGACATACCGCACTACATAAGACAGGTACTCTCGGGCCTGCTCGAGCCGATGGGCGCTAAAACCCGACAGTATTGGTAAACGTCCAAAAAGATCGTCGAGCACCGTAGTCGACAGCTCGTTGGACCGATGCCTGAGTTCAGTGGTAGCACGGCCGGGAAGGATGGGCACGGCACTGAAAGATGGCTTTTGTCGTCGCCACGAGCCGAGGATCTCGACCGCCGCGTCGACGTCAGCCGCCCACCCGTCGGCACCTACCCGTAGGGCGTGCTCGGTACCGTACTTGAACGCTCGGCCCCCGACAAGCACCGGTATGCCAGCCGCATGGCCAGCATTGACGAGCCTTATGGCGCCAGGGAAGAACATGGCCATATTGCAGGACACAACCAGGGCGACATGTCGGTGTTCTTCAAGCGACTCGGCAACGTGCTCGGCGGTCGTTGACGCCCCGAGGAAGTCTGACCCCGTACCGCGACAACGGAGGATCCGAGCGAACATGTGAGCAGCGGTGGCGTGGAAGTCGCCTTCAGCACAGGCGACAATGACGGGGACGCCGGTGGCCGGTGGCGGTGCCTCGCCGGCGAGGGCATAAAGAGCAGCTTCGGCAGCACCACTTACCAAGTGCTCGGACGCCACGCTGAGTTCGTCCCTTTGCCAACGGTCGCCGACTTGACGAAGCGCAGCCGCCAGTACGTTGGTGATGATGGGCTCTTCGGGCGTACCGACGTCAAGGCGCGAGATCACCAGTTGGATAGCCTCGGTGTAGCCACCGGTCAAGGCACGGTCGATGAACGACTCCACCAGGTCCGCAGGGATGTCGGGGGCTATTTCTCCACCACCTGGGAATAACGCCACTCGCCGCTCTCTGGCAAGGGCCGAGTTGTCAGGTCCTGGCCCTGGGGACGGCACTGGTCCTCAGCGCGTTGGTAGGCCAGGAAGGCTTCAGGGTCGGCGCCGGCCCGCAAGACCACGGCGAACTGGTCGCCCCCGCGGTGGCATAAGAGGTCGTCCCTCGCCGTGTTGTGGTCAAGGTCGATCATGATGACCGTGCCGCCTTCGTCCAGTCGGCCAAAGGCCCGCCCCAGCATCCGTCGGCCCGCCAGCCCGGTGAGGGCGNNGACCTCTCCGCCTTTGTTCGGCCATTCGCGCCTCCTGCGCAGTGCCTTGAAGGCAAGGTACCCGCCGTGGTCCGACGACACCCACGCCAGTTTGGCACAGGAAGGGCGCGTTCCGACCTAAGGACCACGGTCTAATTGGCGCCAGCCACGGGCACCTTCTGCTCCTTTGGGCCCTCGTGCAGGCCACAAAGAGCCGCCAGGGGCCGCAGGCCACAAAGAGCCGAGTGGAGGACGGACGCGCCCACCGGATCCGTTCGTCCTTCCCGCCATTGCGAGACTACACGAGGGTGGGGCCTTGCCGCAAGGGCCCCGGGTGTGCTGACACTGAACGCCACAAGCTGGCCCACAGGCGGTCGGCGCAACCGACAGTGGGAATGAAAGAGGCCCAAGGGGGCAGGGGGGAACGTGGACGGATGGACAGCTACGTGCTGGGTTTGCAGGAGATCGACCAGACCCAGGTCGCGGTCGTTGGCGGCAAGGGAGCGCACCTGGGGGAGCTTTCGCGGGTCGAAGGCATCCGCGTGCCGGCCGGCCTCTGCGTGACGACCGACGCCTTCCGGCGGGTCATGGAGGACGCACCCCCGATCGACGAACGGGTCGACCGGTTGTCGCGCCTGAGCCCGGACGACCGTGGGGCGATCCGTACGCTCAGCGCCGAGATCCGCCGGGCCATCGAAGGGACCGTCATCCCTGACGACATGGCGGCGGCGATCACCAGCTCGGTCGCCCGGCTCGGCGCGCGAGCCGCCTACGCCGTCCGGTCAAGCGCGACGGCTGAGGATCTGCCCGCGGCCTCCTTCGCAGGCCAGCAGGACACGTACCTGAACGTCGTAGGACCGGCGGCGGTCCTCCAGCACGTCAGCCGCTGCTGGGCCTCCCTGTTCACCGAGCGGGCCGTGACCTACCGCCTTCAGAACAACTTCGACCACAGGCTGGTCTACATGGCCGTGGTCGTGCAGAAGATGATCTTCTCGCAGGCGGCCGGCATCCTCTTCACGGCCGACCCCGTCACGTCAAACCGGAAGATCGCTTGCGTGGAGGCCAGCTTCGGCCTGGGCGAGGCTCTGGTCTCCGGCCTTGTCAACGCGGACGTCTACAAGGTCCGTGACGGTGAGATCGTCGCCAAGGCGGTCGCCACCAAGCAATTCGCCATCCACGCCTTGCCGGGGGGCGGGACACAGGAACTGGCGATCGAGCCGGAGCGCCAGGAACAGCCGGCCCTGACCGATGCGCAGGTCGTGCAGCTCGCGCAGCTGGGCCGGAGGATCGAAGCGCACTTCGGCCACCCCCAGGACATCGAATGGTGCCTGCTCGACAATGGGTTCCAGGTCGTCCAGAGCCGGCCGATCACCACGCTGTTCCCCATCCCTGTGGCCAGAGACCGAGAGAACCACGTCTACGTCTCCGTTGGTCACCAACAGATGATGACCGACCCCATGAAGCCGCTAGGGCTCTCCCTGTGGCAGCTGACAGCCTTCCGGCCGATGTACGAAGCCGGCGGGAGGCTGTTCGTTGACGTCGCTCAGGCGCTGGGTTCGCCAAGGAGCCGTGCCGCCCTCGTAGAGGCCCTGGGGAGGTCCGACCCGCTGATCGGGGACGCGCTGGAGACCATCCTCGAACGCGGCGACTTCGTCCCGACCCACCCGGACGAAGGCCCAAGCGTGACGCCGGGTGGCGGCGCGCCGGGCCCGATCGAGACTGGCCCAGCCCTAGTCGCCGAGCTGATCGAGCGCAGCCAGGCCTCCATCGCGACGCTGAGGGGCAACATCCAGACGAAGTCCGGACCGGCCCTGTTCGACTTCATCCTGGCGGACGTCGAGGAGCTGAAGCGGATCCTGTTCGACCCACAAAGCCTTCAGGTGATCAGGGTGGCAATGGAGGCCACCTGGTGGCTCAGCGAGCAGCTGCAGGCGTTGTTGGGCGAGAAGGACGCGGCCGACACGCTCACGCAGTCCGTGCCCAATAACGTCACCTCGGAGATGGGCTTGGCGCTCCTGGACGTCGCGGACGTGGTCCGCCCCCACCCCGACGTAGTGGCTTTCTTGCAGCACGTCGAGGACGAGAGCTTCCTGGACGAGCTGCCCACGCTCACAGGCGGGCAGGAAGCCCGAGACGCCATCCGGGCCTTCCTCGACAAGTACGGCATGCGCTGCGTCGGTGAGATCGACATCACAAGGCCGCGTTGGACCGAACGCCCCACCACGATCGTGCCCCTGGTCCTCGGCAACATCAAGAACTTCCAGCCGGGCGCCGGCAGGCGGCGCTTCGAGCAAGGGCGGCTGAGGGCGTGGACGAAAGAACAGGAAGTGCTAGCGCAACTGCAGGCTCTGCCGGACGGGGAGCGCAAAGCGAAAGAGGCCAGGCGGGAGATCGACCGGGCCCGGACTTTCATCGGGTACCGGGAGTACCCGAAGTACGGCATGGTCAGCCGCTACTTCGTTTACAAGCAGGCCTTACTAGAAGAAGCCGAGCGCCTCGTGCAGGCCCACGTGCTTCGTGAGAAGGAAGACATCTTCTACCTCACGTTCCAGGAGCTCCACGACGTCGTGCGCACAAACCAAGTGGACGACCAGCTCATCCGGCGGCGCAAGGACGCGTTCAGGTCTTACCAAACCCTCACGCCGCCCCGGGTGCTCACCTCGGATGGCGAGGTGGTCGCCGGGACGTACCGACGCGTCGATGTCCCGGCGGGCGCGCTAGTCGGCTTAGCCGTTTCCGCCGGGACCATCGAGGGACGAGCGCGCGTCATCCTGGACATGGCCGAGGCCGATCTCGAGGCGGGCGACATCCTGGTCACCGCCTACACGGACCCCAGCTGGACGCCTGTGTTCGTCGCCATCTCGGGCCTGGTGACGGAGGTGGGGGGCCTCATGACCCACGGCGCAGTGATCGCACGGGAGTACGGTTTGCCGGCCGTCGTGGGCGTGGAGCATGCCACCAGGCTGGTCCGTGACCGGCAGCGGATCCGCGTCAATGGGACGGAGGGGTACGTCGAGATCCTGGCCTAGTCTCGCCGATCTACTGTGAGGCAATCATCGGTCCTCTTCTTGTTCGGAAAAACCGTAGCGCCGCAACGTAACATACGGCCAGCAGACCGCCACACCAGGCGAACGCGGCCCAGGCGCTGTTGCCCGCATGGCCGTATATGAGCAGCGAGCGCATGGTACCGACGATCGGCGTCATTGGCTGGTGCTCGGCAAAAGCGCGTACTGGTGCGCTCATGCTCCCGGTCGGCGCAAAGCCGGAGCTTACAAAGACCAGAAGCATCAGGATGTAACTGAACGACCCCGCGCCTTCCACGGACTTGGCTAGCAAGCCGAACATAATGGCCAGCCACGTCGTGGCCAAGATGAACAACGTTGTCAGAGCTACGAACAGCAGCCACTCGACGGCTGCAGCCTGCGACCGGAAGCCGACGAGTAAGCCGACAAGCACCACGAGCAATACCGAGAACAGGTTTGACAACAATGATGAAACGGCATGCCCACTCAGTATGGACGATGACGCGATCGGCATGGTACGAAATCGATTGACCATGCCCCTCTGCATGTCCATGCTCAGGCGTACTGCCGTGTAGGCGATGCCGCTCACGACCGTCATGGCTATGATGCCTGGCACGATGAAGTCAACATACTTGACCGGGCCCGTACTGAATGCATGGCCGAAGCTGCCACCGAACACGTACACGAACAGCAACATGAGAGCAATCGGCATCGCCACGACCGTAATGATCGTGTCCGGGCTGCGAACGATGTGGCGCAAGCTTCGCGTAGTCATCGTCCAGGTATCGCTGAATAGACGCATCACGCCTCTCCGTTGTGGTTATTAATGATTTGTAGGAACGCGTCGTCGAGCGTCGGCGATTTTTGCGCGAACGTGGCGACCTCGACCCTGGCCGTTTCGAGCAAGCTAAACAACCGGTTGACTTGCGCTACGCTGCCGTCGGTGGAGACGGTAAGGGTAAGGGCGATTTCGCTGCGGCCCGGATGACGGTCCGCAAGCACTTGTCCGGCCTTGGCCAGCTGGGTCACGTCCGCAAAATGAAGCTCGATCTGGCCGTGCGGCAGCACGCTTTTCAGGGCCTGGGGTGTGCCCTCGGCGGCGATCCTTCCGTGGCTGAGGATGGCGATCCTGTCAGCCAGCCGATCGGCCTCCTCTAGGTACTGTGTGGTAAGGAGAATGCTCTTACCGCTATCTGCCAGCGACCTGATGGTGTCCCAGGTCGTGTTGCGGCTTTCAGGGTCGAGCCCGGTCGTCGGTTCGTCCAAGAAAATGATGGCCGGGTCGCCAACCAGGCCCAGGGCAATGTCGAGCTTGCGACGCATCCCCCCGGAGTATGTCAATGTGCGCCGGTTGGCAGCCTCAATGAGGTCGAACTGTTCCAATAGCGCCGCGGCTGTTCGGGCTGGGTTCGTGACATGGCGGAGCTTGCCGATCAAGACGAGGTTCTCTCGCCCGGTCAAGAGGTGGTCGACGGCCGCGAACTGCCCGGTTGAACTAATCGATTCGCGGACTTCGGCCCCGTGCTTCGCCACATCAAACCCGTTCACCGTCGCCACGCCACCATCCGCGCCCAGCAATGTCGTCAAGATATTGATAACCGTGGTCTTGCCTGCCCCGTTGGGGCCAAGTAGGGAAAAGACGGCCCCTTGCGCCACGCTGAAGTCGATACCGTCCAGCACGACGGTATTCCCGAACGACTTGCGCAGGCCCTTCACCTCGATGGCGGGGCCGGCGTCAGCCATGGTCAGCTGCCCTGGTCGCAGCGGGGCTCTCCACAACGTCTGGGCGACTGGCCCTGAAGACACTTATGTCGCCGAAGCCCGTCCGCGCCCGGACTTCCACCGATGGCTCCCCCGGTTGTGGCGGGCCAGATGCGTCCAAGCCGTTGAGCACTTTGCCCCGCGGGGTCTCAAGGTCCAGTAACGCCGCCACGCCTCGACGGACGCCCACTTCGACTTTGCCCGCCGCCGTCTGGGCGCGCACCGTGCCGCCCGTGACCTCGTCGAGCTGGACGTTGCCATTGGCCGTCTTGGCCTCGACATCCGAACAGGCCAGCGCGACCCAGATCTTGCCGTTGGCCGTCGTCACCCGCAGGTCTGCCTTGGCCTCGCCGACCCAGATATCGCCGTTGGAGCTCTTTATGACAGCGGTGCCCTCGGTCCGTGAAACGTGGACGGCACCGGACCAGGTCGTTATTTCGCTGTGGCCGACGGCCCGCTCGACGGTGACATCACCCGCCCCCGTCCGAAGTTGCAGCGGCCCGGCCTGAGAGAGCTGGATGTCGCCGCACCCGACCTTGAAAGTGCACTCACCTAGGAGTCCCGTGCCGCGGAGCTCGCTCCGCCCAGTTGGCCCGAGCGCCTGGACGCCAACGCCGGCCTCGCCCCGCAGCCGGGATCCCGAAGGCAGCTCGATCTTGACGTCGACCGACCCGTCCTCGCTCCAAGGCACATATTGCCGCCAGTTCCTCGGCGCCTTCAGCGTCAAGGTCCCGTCGCTGTAGCTGACCTGGGTCTGCTCAGCGGCGCCCACGTCGACCTTTTTGGCGGGGTCGGTGGGGCGCACCTCCACGACCGTGTCGGCGCGGTCGCTCGTGATTATCTCTAGGCTGCCCGCGCCTATGTCGACCGAGACGGAAATGGGCGCGGGCGTGTCGAATGTTGGCATGTGTCCTCCTTGGGTACCCCGTTGCTTTGCGAACTGAGAAGGCGGCAGCTAGCGGGCCCACCCGACATAGCGCTGGCGGCCAGACAACGGAGCGGCGCCAGCGCGCTTTGGGGGCCCGGCGCGGTCCACAGCGGCCGTCACTACCTTCACGAGCCAGGCATTGAGCGAGACTCGTTCGTTTGCCGCCGCTTGCTCCGCCCGCGCCTTTAGTTGGTCCCGCATTCGCAGATTGACCCGGGCCATGCCACCATCGCCTGTCTCGGCGGCTGTCCCGGCACCGGTGACGGGTGCTTCCCGGCCCTCGACTGCGCCCGCCTCATCGAGCCCGGCCCCTGGAGGTCCCCCTGCGAAAGCTGCCGGTTGGCGAACGACGAACTCGGGGTCACGGCCTCTGAGGCGCAGCTCGACCGAGCCGGGGGCCAGCTCGCACGTGATCTCCTCGGCGGCCGCGACAAGCGCGTCCTGCAGGGCAAGCCGGACGGTGGAGTCGACCGCTGCGGTCAAGCGCTCGGCCACGGCCCTCGCTTCGTCCCCACCTGCCTCCGCCGCGGCCATGAGCTGGTGGCGGATTATCTCTACGTAGGGACGTATGTCCATGGCCCCATTGTGGCACCAAAGTGGTGCCATGTCAAAGGGTTACAACGCCAGAATTGTAGCCATAGTTGGCTCCACATGCCGCTGCATGGCGCGGGCGCGATGCCAGAGCCCTTCCAACGGGCCGCCCCGGACCGGACCGCCAGCTGACCGTGAGCCTTCCTGCGTGCCCACCGTCCGCCGCCAAGGCGGAGGGCAACCGCGGCCGAGCTGAGCCTCATCGTGCCGCCAGATAGGCGGTGTAGGCCGCGAGGCCAAGGAGGACGACGGCAGTGACCTTGCGCACGGTCGACACGTTCACAAACCGCAACAGGGCCTGCCCGCTGACCACCGCGATCGCGGCCACGCTCCAGAGGGCGAGCAGGGACCCGGCTCCGACCGATAGGGGCGAGTGGTACTTGGCGGCGAGGTTGGCCGTGACGACCTGCGTGAGGTCGCCCCACTCGGCGAGGAAAATGATGACGAAAGCGGTAAGTACGGTACCGTGCCCGGGCACCTTGCGCAGGGGTCTTTCATCTTCTGGTTTGGTCGCTTCCAGCCAGGCGTAAGCGGCACCGAACGCGAACATGCCGGCGACGACGGCGTCAACGGCCCGGTGGGGAAGGACGGCGAAGAGGGCGACGCCAACAGAGGTGGCGATGACAACGTGCACCACGAAGGCGCCGGCCGCGCCCAGCCATACCTGGAGAGGCCGGCCCTTGGTGGCCATGACCAAGCTGGCGAACATGGTCTTGTCGGGTAGCTCGGCTAGGAAAATTAGTGGGAAGCAGATGAGGGCGACGTGGAGGTCCACTCGCTCGTTCCTTTCTGCCGGGCGAGGGCCTGACCACCGCCCGGCCACAACCATGGCACAGACGGAAGGTCTCGCCCACCTGCTCACGCAGGCCCGGGGACCGGGCGCTCACCGCGCCAGCATGTCGATCTCCCGGTCGAGGGCTACTCCCCAACCAATCCCGCAGTGTAGCCGTTCTCCCGCGCCGGGAAAGCACCATGTGTACCCTTGCAGTTACGTAACTGCAGCGAATGGCTGATGACCACAGGTCAGCCGCCGCATGCTGAGCAGCATCAGGCGCCTCGACGAGGTTAAGGGCGCGGTCCGGGTTGACCAAGACGCTCGAGCGGTTGGACGCGTTGTGCACCCGGCAGACACGCTGACGCGCCGGCTGGCGCAGCCCCCACCCGTGTACGCTGAACTTTGTAACCGGGAGCAAGCCATTGGCCGTAGCGGGAAGAGCGGGCGGACGAGAAGGGACCGGTGAGAGCCACCGTTCTCTAGCTCCGAGCCAGACTGCTCCGTGACCGCAGCGGCAACCATAAGGCTCTCACGCTTGGGCCGGGGGTTGGGTAGCTCTCACAACGGTCGAGCGTGGCGGGTGGTGATCGACGGGAGCGTCGTTGGCTCTATCCCCAACAACGAGACAGTCGACTTACCGGTCGAGGCTGGACATCACGCCGTCCAGGTGACGTCGATGCGGTTCCTGCGCAGTCCAAAGGAGTCCCTCGAGGTAGCGGATGGGCGGGTAATCGGGCTCTCGTGCCGGCGGCGGCCCCGTCATCCCTTCATCGTCCAGCGATCGATCATCTTGCTGGTGGTCAGCCTGTTCAAGCACGACGTGTGGATCAGCCTCACACCTGACGACAGCGTCGAGACTGCCTTCGAGGCGGGCGGTAACGACAACGGGCGGCGGGCCGAGGCGGCAGCCGCCTCGAGGTCACCCTCCAGCGCCAGAGCGATCACCAGCGTCAAGGAAATAACCAGTGCGCCGAACATCGATGGCAAAGCAGGCCCGGCCGCCCTCTCGGTGCATCAGCTGACAAAGCGCTTCGGCCAGCGGACTGCCTTTTCCGAGGTGTCCTTCGAGGTCGCCTACGGCGAAGTGTTCGGCTTCCTGGGCCCCAACGGCGCCGGCAAGACCACCACCGTCCGCACGCTCGGCACGCTCATCGCGCCGACCTCGGGCTCGGCCACAGTCGCCGGGATCCCGCTCAGCCCCGAGACCGGAGTGGAGATCCGCCAGCGCATTGCCATCATGCCCGAGGCACCCGGTCTCTATCTGCGCCTGACCGTGACCGAAAACCTGGAGTACTTCGCCGGTCTCTACGGTCTGCACCGCCCCGCCCCGAGGATCGAAAAGGCACTCGAGGCCGTCAACCTCGCCGACCGGGCCGGAGATCTGTGCGGCAGGATCAGGGGTGTCGAGAGCTGGCGGGCCGAAGGTCCCGGCTCCTATGTGCTCTCGGTGTCGGAGCCGAGGACGGCCGCACCTGAAGTGGTACGGGGCCTCGTCAATGCCGGAGCAGATGTCCTCACCATTGGCGAGGTGCAGCACTCGCTCGAGGACGTGTACTTAGAGCTGATTGCCGAAGACGTCGAGGCCCGCAAGCCATGATGGCTCTCGACGCCAACCGTGTCCGCGCCGTCGTCCGCAAGGAGTTACGGGACTTCCGACGCAAACGGTCCATCGTCGTGACCATGTGCATCCTGCCGCTCCTGTTCCTCGTTGAGCCCGTGATCACCATCTTCCTTGTCACGCCGACAACATCGGGTGCGGCATTGCAAAAGAGCCTCATCCTTCCCATCCTCTATCTACTGTTGATCCCGACGATCATGCCGAGCACGCTTGCCGCCTACACCGTGGTCGGCGAGCGCGAGCAGGGGACGCTCGAACCGCTCCTGACCACGCCCGTCAGCCAGCAGGAGTTCCTACTGGGCAAAGCGACGTCGGTGATGATCCCCACGCTGGCACTTTCCTACATCGTGTTCGCCCTCTTCCTAGCCGTCGTCCGGCTGGTCGCCAACTCCGCCGTCTCCTCGGCCGTCTTCCACGACAGCCCGATAATTCTCGCTTTGTTCCTGTTCGCTCCCCTGATGGCCGGTTGGGGCATTTTCGTAGGCATGGCCGTGTCTGTCAGGGCGACCGAAGTGCGCGTCGCCCAGCAGCTCGGGATACTGGCCAGTTTTCCCCCTGTGAGTGTGATCGTTCTGCTGGCCGTCGGCGTGGTCAGCCCGACCTTCGCCGTGGCGCTCGAATTCGCCGTCGGGTTGCTGGTGGTCGATGGGCTTCTTTTGCGGTTCGTGTCGGGGATGTTCGATCGGGAACGCCTGGTGACGGGAGCCAAAGCTGTCTAGCGGGGCCACGGCCGTAGTCTGGGTAGGTGCCCACGGAAGCATTCCACGACGTGGTCATAATCGGAGCCGGGGCGGCGGGCGTGAGCGCAGCCATCGAGTGCTTCGACATCCAGCTCGACGTCATGGTGCTCGAGTGCGCCGGCAAGGTCGGAGGCCAGATCGACGAGATCCCCCACACGGTGCGCAACGTCGCACCGGCGCCGGACGGCAACGACGCGCTCGTTGACGCACTGGCGCACCACGCCTCGGTCCTGGGTGATCGCCTGCAGCTCGACCGCAAGGTGACCGGACTGGATCTCGACAACGGGACAGTCGTTGCCGGAGCACAACCTTTCCGAACGCGTAGCGTACTGATGGCCACCGGGTCGCGCCGTCGCGAACTCGAAAACGCGCCCGAGGGGTCTTTCGGGGGTGCAGTGACCTACCTGGTCGAACCTCATTTGGCGCGCTTCGCCGGCCTGCCAATGGCGGTCTTCGGTGGCGGCGACAGCGCTGCTCTGGACGCCCTGGCGCTCGCATCCGCCGGGTCACAGGTGACGCTCGTCCACCGCTCTCCGCAACTAACGGCGAGACCGGACCTGGTCGACCGGGCCCGATCGGAAGGTCGCATCGTCGAGATGGCCGGGTGGGCCCTCGGCTCGCTCGTGGGGCCCGGGCAGCTCGAAGGGGTCGAGGTGACCGACCGCGCCGGCGAGCGTCGCCGGCTCGATGTCGACGGCGTCGTCCTCAAGCTCGGACGCGAGCCGCGCGTCGACCTGGTGCGCCACCAGCTGCACCTCGGTGCCCACGGCGGTATCGTCGTGAACGCAGACCTTTGCACCTCGCGCCCGCAAGTGTTCGCGGCCGGCGATGTGGTCGAAGGCGCCTACGAGCGCATCGCCACGGCCATCGGCCAGGGAGCTCTGGCGGCCCGCTCGATCCTCAAGTACCTCGGGTCGCGCCAATGAGGCGGGCGAGCGGCGCTCCCATGCCTACGAGAGCCTCAAGCTCGACGGTCGGGGAGACTTCGGACGAGCCGACCGAGGGTGCCTAACGGCACTACGTGCAGCCGGTAGCCGCCGCGATTGAAGCCGATGACGAGTTGGTCACCCACCACTGCGGCATGGGCGATGCCCAGCGGGTGTGGCGCCAGCCGGTCGGTGACCCGAGTGGTCACGCCCGCACCGGGCGCCAGCGCGTGCAGCTCCCCGGAACGGCCCACGCCGTAGGGCACGCCATCGGCGACGACCAGCGCCGTGCCCCCACTCCCCCACGCCAGGTCGTCGCCAAAGCGAGCGGACGCCACCGCAGCCCCAGTGGATAGGTCGAGCTGGGCCAGCCCCCCTCCACCCAGTTGCCCCCAGTCGTAGTCGTCGACGCCGGCGCCACCGAGGGCGCTGCCCGCCGCCCAGAGGGAGGGCCCGCAGGCCACCAGCACGGCACAGCAGAAATCGACGGCCGTCTGCCACCGGGTGGTGCCGAGACGCCCGTGGCGCGCCTCGACCAACCGGGCCCACCCCTCACCGCCGAGAGCAACCCAGCCCGTGCCGTCCGGCGTGGACCTGGCGGCGAGCGCCGTGACGAAGCCCAAGGGCTCTTGCGCGGTGCTCCACCCCAGCCGCTGGCGAGCCGCGCCGATGGGTTCGCTCACCATCACGCCGTCCAGACGCTGCCCGCGGGGCCTGGAGGTCACCAGGCGGTCCCCGAGGCCGACCACCCGCTCGATGTCGTCGACAAATTCGAGCTGGCGCACCTCGTTGAGGTCGGGCCCGACGGCCCGAGCAGGTGCGCCTGACCAAGATGGCTCGAAGATGCGCAGGGCGCCCAGATGGTTCAAGACGGCGACCTGCCCGGTGCCGGTGAGCTCGACGATGGCGTGGATGTCGAGGTCAAACTGTGATGCCTCGTCGTCATCGGGGAACATAGTGCCCCCAAAGATGGCCACTGGACGCAGGGAAGCGTCGGCAAACACGACATTGCGGCCCAGGTTGTTCCAGGCACACCGGTTGCCGAGGCGGACCAGCCGCCCGATGCCTGCCGGCTGTGAGTTCTGCACCCGGCTCAGTGGTGCCGAATCGATCAACAGAGTTCCAGGAGGGCCTTGAGCACCGAGCCGGGCTCGATCACCTCCAGGCAGGCCACTCCCGCCGGGCACACCCGTGGCGCCGGGAACGTCGCGCTCAGGTTCACGAGCCGGTTGTAGGCGTACGCCTCCTCGACGCGTTGGCACTCCGGAGCACACGCCGCTCCGGCCACCAGGCGGGTGTGGTCCCAGGCCCGGAAATAGACCGCCGGCGTCCGGCAGATCGTGACCGACGGTGTCCGCTGCTGGGCGGCGATGTGAGTGAGACCGGTGTCGACGCCTATGACGGCCCGACACGCGCTCAATGCGTCGACAGCCTCTCCGGGAGTTGCGGCCACGATTTCGGCTAGTCCACGCTCCACAAGGGCGTCCCGCCCACACCCGCGGGTCACGACGGCGCAGTCGAGCCCCCTGCGTCCGAGCTCGGCGGCGAGCACGACCCAGTGGTCCGGCGCCCACCGTTTCGTGGCACCGTCGGCGCCGGCAACGAAGAGGACCAGGCCCTCGGCGTCAGGTCGACGCCGGGACTCAAGTGGAGCGGGTGCCGAGAAATCGCCGATGACCCCGAGATCTGTCCCAATACGGGCGATGATCTCGTTGATCGACATAGGCCCGTGGGCGGCAGCGAACTCCGCCGAGCCCCACCAATAGTCGCGTTGCAGCGGGTGGTCACGTAGGTCGATCAGCTCGTCGGAGGGCCCGACGGCGAGGTCGCTCTCGGCCACGGTGCCGGCGAGGCCACTGATGCGTTCGGCCAGCGCCGCTTGGCCAGGTGAGCGGGTCACCAGCCAAACCTCGGTGCCCGAACGCTCACCGGCGCTCACTGCCGCCTGCACCACCGGGAGGGAGACGACGAGATCCCCGAGGCCGAACGACACCGGCGCGATGAACCGTCGACGCACAACGCTCACGACGTAGCGTACTCGGTGGTGTCGGAAATACCCAGCTCAGTGAAGGCGAGTTGACGCTCGGCACACTTGTTGCAGCACCCGCAATGGCGCCCTGAGCGTGGCGCGATGCAAGACAAGGTCAGGTTGAGGGCGAATTGCCGACCGGCGTCGAGCACCTCGCGCTTGGACCGGCCGGCGAACGGAGTGATCACCTGCAGGGCAGAGCCGAGCGCCCGGCCGACCAGCGCCGAAAAGCCAGCGAAGAACTCCTGGTCGGCGTCGGGAAAAGGATTAGCAGCCAGCGTGCCGAGGGCGATGGTCGTGATCCCGTTGAGCGCGCACCACACGCTCGGCTTGGCCAGCAGCAGAAGGTTGCGCCCGGGCAAATAGACCGCCTCGTCGGGGGAGTCGCGGTCAGGGACATCCTGACCAGTCACGCTCCAATGCTCACCGTAGATGTCGGCGACCGGCTGCTCGAGCACCATGAGAGGTTTCGTCCTCGAGGGCGCCAACGACGCCAGGAACTCTCGCAGACAGCGAAGCTCCAGGTCCTCCCATGCCAGCCCAAATCGCACGTAGATGGGTGTCACATCGCGCCCTTGGCTCGCGAGCTGACCAACCAGGATCGCGCTGTCGAGGCCACCGCTCGCCAAGACGGCGACGGCGTCTGTACCGGCCACCCCGCCCTAGAGCTCGCCCCGGTAGACGCAACCCGAGGTGCATGTCTCGCGCACCACCACCTCGGAGAGCTCCGGAAGCGTCACGGTCAGCCGGGCCCAGATCCAGCGAGCCAGCACCTCGCTCGTCGGGTTCTCCAGACCGTCGATCTCGTTTAGGTAGTAGTGATCGAGCGTCTGGAGCAGGGGAGCCATGGCAGAGCTGATGTCGTAAAAATCGCGGACCCACCCGCTGGCCGGGCTGACCGGGCCGGTGAGGTGCACCGAGACCCCAAACGAGTGCCCGTGCAGGCGAGCGCATTTATGGCCAGGTTCGACGTAGGGGAGCCGGTGGGCGGCTTCGAACGTGAACTCCTTGAAGATCTCCACACCAAGACCCTAATCCTGCGCACCTGCATGCCGATGGCTCCGTGGCCGGCGCTTACAGGTTGGGTGCGCTCGGGCGAGGCGGGCTGCCGCGGAGGTGAGCACACGCTCTGGCGCCTACTGCCCCCCCCACGGGAAAGGCGGTGGCGGCGAGGGCCTCAGGCTCGGCCGGCTCTTAGGCACAGGGACTGGGCATTCGCCTGGCGAGGCTCGCCCTCCCTCGCCCCAAAGCCTCGGTCCGGGCCCGCCGGCGGCTCGTTCGCCAATGGTACGTCAGTGGCTGGGGAGCGCCCGTGCCCGGGGACGTAGCATGGTTGTAGCAGAAGAGCGACAGACACCGAGAACAGGGACATGTGAGCCATGCGGGTACGGGCCGTAACTTGTGAGGTCCTGGCGAGGACCGTGTACCAGCAGGCCGCGCTGGCGCCACACGTGGTAGACGTAGAGCTGCTCGAGCAAGCGCTCCACGACGATCGTCCTGCCTCCAGGCTCAGCCGACTGCAGGACCAGATCGATAGCACGGACGCTTCGAAGTACCAGGCGATCGTCCTGGTCTACGGTCTCTGCAACCTCGCTCTCGAGGGGTTGCAGGCCAGAGACCTACCGGTCGCCGTACCGCGCGCTCATGACTGCATCACGCTTTACCTCGGGTCCCGGCAGCGCTACGATGCCGAATTTTCCGGGACACCTGGGACTTTCTACTACTCAGATGACTACATGGAGCGACAGGCACAAGTCGGGACCAATGGTCGCCGACTGACCATGGGCGTGCTGACGTCGACGGACCAGGATTACGACTATCTGGTCGCCAAGTTCGGCGAGGACAACGCACAATACCTCATGGAGGTCCTTGGGCAGTGGCACAGCCACTATGCCCGGGCCGCGTACGTAGAGACGGGACTGGGGAAGTCCGGCTCGTTCAAGGAGCAGGCAGCCGAGGACGCCCGCCAATACAGCTGGCGCTTCGAAGAGCTGAAGGGCGACCCCGAGCTCGTCCGGAAGCTACTGGCAGCCGAGTGGGATGACGATTTCCTTGTCTTGCAGCCCGGTCAGCGCATCGCCGTAACACACGACAGCCGGATTATCGAGGCCGTGTAGGGCTTTGGGCCTTCAGTGGTCACCGAGCGCCGCTTCTAGGTTTCCCCGGGGTTCGGGAGAAACACTCCGCCCAGTGCCGATCTGAGGCTGGGTTTCGGTCGCGTTAACTCTTGCCCGGGCCGGTGTTCCGGGGGACCGTCTGGGGTAGCTTTGAGGCAGGAGCCCCAGCCGGTTTGGCTCTCCCCCCCTGCCGTGCCGGCCGGGGCTCCATGGCGGGCCACCTCGTCCGCAAGGGACAGACAGGGGCGACGATCCCTACGGGCGCAACGAGCCCCCCGGTTACGGGCTCTACCTGGACCGTTGCGGCAGCCGCACGGTCGGCGAGCTCGTCATCGCTTTCTGCGGACCTGGAGGCGCCCCACACGCCACTGGCCGACTATTCGCCGCCGGGATCGGGTGGGTTGAGCGTAGGCTGGGCTTGGGAGCGTTGTCCCTCGACAGTGAGGGGAGAGATTGCCTGGTCGGAGGCTGCTCCATGATCACTTTCGCAAGCTGTGATGCCCGCCTTGACTTCGGGGAGTACCACGGCCGCTGCATTTTCTCCCCCCGCCACAGTGACGCCCACTTCGACGGTCTGTACTATTGGGAGACAGGGAAACCCTCCGAGCGCCAAGTGGCCGGGGCCCGGGCAGCCAAGGTGCTTGGCCTGGTCCGGCGTCGCCGGCCTCGACGGGCTGAGGTTGTCGTGGAGTTTTCTCTGAGCAGCAGATGGCGGGGAGGACTTAGTCGTCGCCGGGGCCGTGCACGGACAAACCAGCCCTCGAACTAGGCGACGTTCAGCCGCTCATGTCCACTGCCCGCACCCTCTCCGGGACGATCGTTACGATAAGGCGCGTATCCCCGGGAGCGTCGTACTGGCGGAGGTCCGCACCGTACTTGGCCCCCACCTTGGTGGCAAAGACGTAGCCTTCGTCGGCTGTGATCTTCGCCTGGCCCCGCACTTCCAGGTACCGAAAACTATTAGTCGGATCCAATATGAGCAGGCTGCAAGTCGGGTTCCGTTGCAGGTTGGCCGTCTTTTGACGGCTATTGCTCAACGAGATGCCAATGTCGTCGCCCTCGGCCAAGAACCAGACTACGGACTGTTGCGGGCGCCCACTAGCACCCACAGTGGCCAGGGTGGCGAACTGGGCCTTGAGTAAGTCACGGTGCGAACCGGGTACTTTTTGCATACCGTCCTTTCTAGCTGCTTGGACGGGCTATGAGACGCTCCGGCGGCCCGCGACCGGGGGCCCCAGCTACCACCCACTCCAGGGCAGCCGAGCCGGGCCTGTTCCCGTAGCCATGCCACAGCCTTTGCACAGAACGCAACAGGTCTGTATCGTTTAACTCGTGGCCCAGACGTCCGACGCTCCTGAACGCCGGCCCGGACGCCAGCGCGACCCTCGGTCTAACCAGGCCATCATCGAAGCTGTTCTTGACATGATCAGCGCCGGCGCCACGCTGTCGGGCCTGTCACTGGTCACGATCGCCCGAGAGGCAGGAGTGTCCCGCAACTCGGTTTACCGTCGTTGGAAGACCAAGGATGACCTGTACCTCGACGTCCTCCAAGCTATAAACCGACCTCTACCAGCCCTGAACGGGGCGAGCGCCAAGGACAACGTGGCCAAGTTGCTGGGGGTCGTGGTCGAGCGTGTCCTCGACAAGCGGGCGAGCAATATGCTCCGCGCCCTCGATGCCGAGGCCCAAGCGTTCCCAACCCTGCACCGCCGCTACTTCGAGGAGATCGTCGCCCCCAGGCGCGCCGCTATGAACCTGGCCCTCCGGCGGGGTATCGAGAGCGGAGAGGTACGGGCCAACATCGACATCGACCTTGTTTCGGATGTCCTTGTATCGCCTGTCCTAGCCCGGGTGGCATCAGGCCTGACCAGCCAACTCGATCCCGAGCAGACGGGCCGACGGATCACCGAGCTCGTCTTCACCGGCTGCGGGAACATCGGTCAACGACTTGATATTGTCGACGAGCCGACGGACTGGAAAGTGTAGGTAACGATGGCCGTTGTGGCTTATGGGACTTCAGCGGTGTTGGCCCTTATCGGTGACCGGTACCACAACGTCGATTACATCCGGCTCAACTTCAACCGTGTTTTCTCCGAGCTCGGCATGCCCTATGAGTACACGACCAACTACGAGTGGTTCGTCGACGAGGAGGCCACGGCGAAGTTGCTCGAGGGCAGGAAGTTGTTCATCTTCGGCCGTGACGGGCTGGTCTTCCCGGATGGTTACGTCGGGCCCGGCTCCTCTGATGGGGTCGTCACGGCGCTGATGGACGCACCGCCCCACGGCGCGTCCGGCACGTGGGTGACCGAGGGGTTGGCGGTGGCCGTCGACCGCTTTGTCCGTGCCGGCGGGTCCCTTTTCTCGTGGCACAACAACCTCGGTGTCTCCAATTACTCAAGTACATACCGGAAAATTACCGGCGGTGCCTATGACGGGCACCCCCCCGAACGACCGTGGAAGGTGGAGGTGGTAAACGGCGAGCATCCCATCACGCAGGGAATGGGAGACTTCATGGTCACGGACGAACAGCACTTTCCTATCTATGAGCGAACTCCGGGCGACCTGCTGTTACGAGGGGCCAACATCGACGGCCTCAGTTTCGACACAGACTCTGGTGCGGCCAAGAGAGCCACCGTTTCGGCGACGGCGTGGGCGCACACCCATGGCGAGGGGAGGGTTGTCGTGAGCGCGATCGGCCATAACCTTGACGCCCTGTGGAAGCCCGCCTACTTGCAGTTCCAAAAGAACGCCGTTCGCTGGCTCCTAAGAGAAATATAGGGTGCGCTCCATTCCGCTTTAGTAGTCGAGCTGGACCGGCGGAGCCGCCATTTAGGACCAGGAGCGCCGTACCATCGTCAAGCCGCCCGCGAACGGAGGACCAGCATGGCGCCATTCAACTCCGCACCGTCCGCCAACCCGGTTGAGCAAGGCGCAGGGCGCGGGTCATGATCTTCTCTCAGCACTATCTGGGATGCCTGTCGCACGCCTCGTACCTGATCGGCGACGAGTCGACCGGTCGGGCGGTGGTCGTCGACCCCCGCCGTGACATCGGCGTCTACCTGGCCGAGGCAGCCGCCAAGGGCCTGCGCATAGAGAGGGTGATCGAGACTCATCTGCACGCGGACTTCCTGTCCGGCCACCTCGAGCTAGCCGACCGGACGGGCGCCGTCATCTCGTTCGGCGAGGCTGCCGACCTCGACTTCCCGACCGAGCCGCTGGTCGACGGCCAGCGCATAGCTCTGGGGGAGGTCACTTTAGAGATCCGAGCGACCCCGGGCCACACTCCCGAGTCCATATGCGTACTTGTCTTCGAGCACGCCGACGATCCCGTCCCCTACGGGGCTCTCACCGGCGACACTCTCTTCGTCGGCGACGTGGGCCGACCTGACCTGTTCGCTTCGTCGGCGAGTGGTTTCACAACAGACCGGCTCGCCCGCATGCTCTACCACTCGCTGCACGGGCGGATCCTCGACCTGCCCGACGAGACCAGGATCTTCCCCGCGCACGGGGCCGGCTCCGCCTGCGGAAAGCAGTTATCCAGCGAGACCAGCTCGACGCTCGGTGAGCAGCGGCGGTCCAACTATGCCCTCGCCGCCATGACCGAGGACGACTTCGTCGCCGCGGTAACCGAAGGGCAGCCCGTTCGGCCCGCCTACTTTTCCTTCGATGCCCAGCGCAACCGGCAAGCCCATCAACTTCTCGATGAGCATTCGCCACCCCCGCCGATGGACCTCACCACAGTGGTCGCTCGCCAACAGGCGGGCGCCTTGCTCCTGGACACTAGGGAACCGGTGGACTTCGCCGCCGCCCACCTGAGGGGCGCGATCAACGTCGGCCTGCAGGGGCGCTTTGCCGAGTGGGCAGGGGAGGTCTTGGATCCCGGGCGCGACATCGTGCTGGTCGGCGACCCGACGACGGCCTTAGAAAGCCGTGTCCGGCTGGCCCGTATCGGGTTCGACCGGGTCGTCGGCTACCTGATCGAGCCCGGGCAGCTGCTCATCGGTCGCCCCGATCTGGTCGAGGCTAGCTCTCGGGTGACCGTCGTTGAGCTGGCCGAGCTGATCGGGGTACAAGCCGACATCCAGTTGGTCGATGTCCGCAACCCGGGGGAGACGGTGGAAGGCACGCTGCCCGCAGCCCGAGCGGTCCCCCTCGCCGAGCTCGTCGGCTCTCTCGACGAGTTCGACCCTGAGACGCCAACCGTGGTTTACTGCGCGGGCGGCTACCGTTCGCTCGTCGCCTCCAGCGTGCTCCGCCACGCCGGCTTCACCGACGTCTCGGACCTTCTGGGTGGTTACGGTGCCTGGGCCGCGGCCGGGCTCCCGGTCGTCACGGGCACAAAGCAGCCCGGCGACATCATCTGAAAACGACGTCGTCAGGTCGCCGGGCCATTGCGGTTGAGCGGCTACACGAACTGGGGCAACCAGCGTTCGTTGGCGGCGAACATGTCGTCCGTCAACTGCCATATCTCATCGAGCGAACACACGGCGGCGGTGAGGGGGTCCAGGGCCAGGGCCTGGCGGACCACCTCGCGGTCCCGCTCCATGTGGCCCTTGACGACTAGCTCCTGAACCGCGATGTTGCTCCGGTTGAGGGAGGCGAGCTGGGGTGGCAGAGTGCCCACTACACACGGATGGACCCCGGCCCGGTCCACGAGGCACGGGACTTCGACGCAAGCTCCCTCGGGCAGGTTGGCAATGAGGCCGTCATTGGCAACGTTGCCGTTGATGCGCAGGGGAGAGCCTGTTTGCTCGGCATGGACGATGCGGGCGCCGTACTCGTCCGATCGGAACAGTTCGATCGGCTCGGTGCCATCGATCTGGCGGGCCACCTCCGCCTCGTAGGCCTGGTCCTTGTGTTGCCTGGCCGTCACACAGCCCCCCGTGCGCCCATAGTCGAACCATGCCGAGTATTCCGTCCCGTCGGCTTCGAAGGCCTCCACCAAAGCGGCAAGAAGCTCAGGACGCTTGCGGAAATATGGGACGTACTCGGAGGCGTGGCCGCTCGACTCGGTAACGAAATAGCCGAACCGGCGCATGAGCTCGAACCGCACGGGTTCCATGTTGAGCTTCTCCGGGCTCCCGAGCAGCGAACGTAACCGGGGGTAGAGATCTTTGCCGTCGTGCTCCAGGGTCAGGAACCACGCCTGATGGTTTATCCCGGCGACCCAGTAGTTGAGCTCCTCCACAGGCACGTCGCAGTAACCGGCGAGCAGGCGCGCCGTCCCCTGGACGCTGTGGCACAGCCCGACGACCCGCAACCCGGCCAGCGCCAGCCTCCAGGTGAGGATGGCCATGGGGTTGGAGTACTGCAGGACCAGGGCGCCCGGGCAGAGGTCTGCCATGTCCTGTGCGAGGCCGTCGAAGACCGCCAAGTGCCGCAGGCCACGAAAGATCCCACCTGGGCCGATGGTGTCGCCCACACACTGGTTGACGCCGTACTTCTCGGGGACGCGTATGTCGGATTCCCACTGGCTCACGCCGCCTACTTGGATGGTGACGATCACATAGTCGGCCCCGGCAAGTGCCTGACGACGATCGGTGGTGGCGACGACTCGCGCCGGTGCCTTGGCCGTTTCGACCATCCGGCGGACCAGTTTTTCGGCCCCCGCGAGCCTCTCGGCATCGATGTCCATGAGCACGAGCTCGGTGTCGCCCAGTTCCGGGAAACTGAGGATGTCCCGGGCAAGGTTCCTCGTGAACACGACGCTCCCCGCCCCGATAAAAGCTACCCTCACCTTGGAGACCTCCAGTCAGCCGGCTCGCGGCCGCGCGGACCGACAGGCCTAGTCTGTCAGTTGGCCTGAGCCAAGGCCAGACTGGCATAGCTGTCGAAGTCCCCGTACGCCTCAGGCGGTCGTCCGGGGTCGAGGCTGCTTCGCCTGGTCACAGGTGACCTCCACCGGCTCGCCGCCCTTGGAGTTGTCGTCTGAGCGTGCGCCGGTGAGTAGCCGGCTCCCGTCTGGTCCAGGTCGACCAGGTCTACGAGCCAATCCTCTTGCGGGGCGGGACGCCGTACAGGCTCAG
>PMWT01000235.1 GCA_003166025.1 Acidimicrobiaceae bacterium
CTGCACCGGGCTCAGCCGCAGCGTCTTGTAGTCGTAGTGAGCAGGGGCGACCAGCACCTCGAGCTGACCGGACACGTACACCGGGCCCGACCGGTCGAGCAGGTAGGCGGCGCCCGGGTGGGCCCTGTCGGTGGTGCCGAAGACCAGCTTGGACTCCTGGTCCCTATCGGGCCGGTATAGCTCGCTGACATGGAGGGCGCCCAGCATCACGCCCTCAGGGTCGCGCAGGGCCAGACTGCCGCCGACGCCGATCTCGGCCGCCCTTTCCTCGGTTATGTCCAAGGTGACAGGGATGGGCCACAGCATGCCATCGGCCAAGCGCATGCGCTCGCAGACACCCTCGTAGTCCTCCTGGCCGAGAAAGCCGCGCAGAGGCGAGAAGCCACCATTGGCCAGGAGTTCGAAGTCGCAGATCTGGCGCGGGAGCAGGTCCCACGAGGGCCAGTTGCGAGACTGTGCCTTCAGCTCAGCCGCCCGGTCAGGCGTGACGGATAAGTCGACGAGCGCCCCGCCGTGGGGGCTAATGAGCTGCTTGGGCACCGTACCTCCAAGTTGCGAATGCCGAATTATGACTATTTTACTCAGGATTATCTGGCCGGACCAGACCGACACCTGTCGAGGTCGCGCTTCGGCACGGTAGGTCACCGGGGTGGAGGCCGTTGGGCGGGCTCAGTCGACGATGACGACAGGACCGGCGGCAGAAATGCAACCGTCACCAGTCGTCACGCCGCCTAGCAGTATAGGGCGTGCTCTGGCCCGGCACCCCCGCCCCTACTGTCGCTCGTGTCCTACCAGGTGGGAGCCCTGCGTCACAGGTGTACCTCTGGCACTCGGTAACCTTGAGTGCTAGAGATGCTGGACGACCGCAAAGCCGCCATATTGCGTGCCGTGGTGGAATGCCACATCAAGACCGCGCAACCGGTTAGTTCGGCGTACGTCGCGCAGCTGGGCGACCTCAGCGTGTCGCCCGCCACCGTCCGCAACGAGATGGCCGTGCTGGAGCAGGACGGCTACCTTTTCCAGCCCCACTCGAGCGCCGGGCGGGTGCCGACCGACAAGGGCTACCGCTTCTTCGTGGACTCGCTCTCCGGCCCCGCCCCGCTGGGCGCGCCCCAAGCCGAGCTCGTACGGATGTTTTTCGCCCGGGCCCACGGTGAGATCGAACGCATGCTGGCAGAGACGAGCGGCCTGCTCTCCAGCGTCACCGACTACGCCGCCGTCGTCGTGGCCCCGAGCGCGCCCGAGCCGGGCCGGGTCCGGTCCCTGCAGCTGGTGAAACTAACCGCCCACGTTGTCCTGGCCGTGGCCGTGCTCGGCAACGGCGCCGTGGAGCGACGAGCCCTCGAACTGCCCGTCGAACTGACCGATGCCCAGGTGGAGCGGGCTTCGGCTGCCGCCGCCTCGTTCCAAGTCGGGGCCACTCTCGACAAGACCGGGGACCCCGGCCCCACCGGCGACACCGCCGTGGACACGCTGGCCTCCACCGCCCTCCAGGCCTTGCGGGGGCCCGAGCCTGAGGTCGGCACGAGCCACGTTTTCGTCGGGGGAGCCGCCCGCATGGCCACCGCCTTCGAGGCGGTCAGCACCATAAGGTCGGTCCTCGGCATCCTCGAACAGCAGTACGTCCTGGTCACCCTGCTTAAGGACGTGCTCGACCGGGGCCTCACCGTGGCCATAGGCACCGAGCACGGGCTAGCTCCCCTGGCCGACTGTTCGGTCGTGGTGGCGCCCTACGAAGTCGACGGCGAACGGGCCGGCACGGTCGGGGTGCTGGGACCGACGAGGATGCATTACGACCAGGCTTTGGCCGCGGTGGCCATAGTCTCTAAGAAGCTCAGTAAGGCGCTGAGCGAGGGCGACCAAGGGCTCTCTCCCCCCTCGGGCAGGCAAAGGAGCACCGGCTGACGATGGCTGGAGAGGACTATTACGCCATCCTCGGCGTGACCCGTAGCGCCACCGACGACGAGATCAAGCGTGCCTACCGGAACCTGGCCCGGGAGCTGCACCCCGACCGCCACGCCGGTGCCGCAGCGGAGGTCAACGAGGAGCAGTTCAAGCTCGTAAACCGTGCCTACGAGACCCTGAAGGACCCCGAGCGCCGCCGCCAGTACGACATGTTCGGCGCGGACGGGCCCAGGGCGGCGGCCGGCGACCCCTTCTCGGGTTTCGGCGGGGCGGGGATGGGCGACATTTTCGAGGCGTTCTTCGGGGGCAACCCCTTCGGCGCCCAGGGCGCCACGCAGCGCTCGGGCCCGCCTCGGGGCGAAAACCTCGAAGCCATCCTCGACCTCGAGTTCGCCGAGGCCGTCCTCGGCGCCGAGAAGGAAGTCGCCGTCCGGGCCGCCACCCTGTGCGAGACCTGCTCGGGCACCGGCTCGCGCCCGGGCACCATGGCCACCACCTGCACCGCCTGCGGGGGCCGGGGCGAGGTGCGCCGGGTGCGCCAGTCCCTGCTTGGCCAGATGGTCACCTCGAGCCCCTGCCCGCGCTGCGGCGGGACGGGCGACGAAGTCCCCACCCCGTGCGACGATTGCCGGGGCCAGGGGCGGCGCATGGAAGACCGGTCCTACACCGTCGACGTACCCGCCGGGGTCGACGACGGCGCTACCCTGCGCCTGAGCGGCCGGGGCGCGGCCGGCCCCCGGGGCGGTCCCCCCGGCGACCTCTACCTGCACCTACGCGTTCGGCCCCACGCGACCCTGACCCGGGACGGCGTCGACCTGCGCACGACTTTGCACATGACGATGGCCCAGGCCGCCCTCGGGGCGCAGCTCGAGGTCGAGACCCTCGACGGCCCGGAGGAGATCGTCGTCCCGCCCGGCTGCCCCACCGGCCACGAGATGCGGCTGCGGGCCAAGGGGGTCCCCCACCTCCAGCGCCGGGGCCGGGGCGACCTCCTCGTCACGTGCCTGGTGGAGACGCCGACGGAGCTGACCTCCACCCAGGAAGAGCTCCTGCGCCGGTTTGCGGCCGAGCGTGGGGAGGAAGTGGCTCCCCCCGAGCCAGGCTTCCTGTCGCGCATCCGCAGTGCCTTCAAGTAGCCCAGCAGGGACGGGTAGCCCAGCAGGGACGGGCGAGCCGATCAGGCACGAAAGCGTACGTCGGCTGGCCGCCCACGTCTTCGTCGACGACCTGTCGGCGGCCCGGCCGGCGCTGGCCGGCGACGACGTCCACCATCTCTCACGGGTGCTCCGCCTGCGCCCGGGCGAAGCCGTCTCGGTCTCCGACGGGCAGGGGGGCGTGCAGGTGTGCGAGTGGACCGGGGGCCCGGTGCTGGAGCCGCTGGCGCCGCTCGTCCGTCATCCCCGCCCGACGCCGCTGCTGACTGTGGGGTTCGCCCTGACCAAGGGCGACCAGCCCGAATGGGCCGTGCAAAGGCTGACCGAGGCGGGCGCGGACCGGGTGGTGGTCCTGATGTCGGCCCGCTGCGTGGCCCGGTGGCCGACAGCCAAGCAGGAGCGCCAGCTGGACCGGCTGCGAGAGGTGGCCCGCCAGGCGGCGATGCAGAGCCGCCGGGCCTGGTTGCCCGAGGTGGAGGGGCCGGTGCCGTTCGCCGACCTGGTGCCGGCGGGCCCCGGGGCAGGAGCCGCACCGGTGGCGTTGGCCGTCCCGGGAGGCGCTCCCATCAGCCTGTCGGCGCCCACCGTGCTGGTGGGCCCGGAGGGCGGATGGACGGACGAGGAGCTGAGGGCGGTGCCTCGTCACGTGGGCCTCGGGCCCCACGTCCTGCGGGCGGGAACGGCGGCGTTGGCCGCCGGAGTGCTGCTGGCCGCCCTCCGAGCGGGCCTCGTGACCGAGGTGGGTTGAGGTCCTGGCGCCCACCTCGGGTCGCCTGAGGTCGGTCTCCACCACTTTCTGTCGTTTCCCCACTATTGGCGTTCACTATTGGGCGTCCTCAGGGGTACAGTGGTCCTGCGAGAGGAGCCTGGGAAGCTTAAGCCGAGGTGAATTGTTTCGCGCAATCAGCGCAAACGAGGTGTGCCGCCGCAGGAAGCGGGTAGTAAGAGGGCCGGGAGATGTGGCATGTGCCACATTGCGGTTCCTTATGGAACAAACCCGCTAGCTGGGACGTTACTTCGTTACAATGAACGATTTCTCTCGCCGCACTGCCAGGGGCGCCATGGGCGCCGGTCCCGACCTCCTCGGCCTCTATCTGGACGAGGCCGGTAGCTTTCCCCTGCTCACGAAGGCCGACGAGATGCGCCTGGGACAGGTCATCCAGGCCGCACAAGCCGCTCAGGAGCAGCTCGACACCACCCACGGTCTAACCCCCCGCCAGAAGCGGGACCTCCGCAAGGAGATCATGGCCGGCGAGGACGCCACCACCCGGTTCATCAATTCCAACCTCCGGCTCGTGGTCTCTGTCGCCCGTAAGTACCAGTGGTCGGGCCTGCCTCTCTCCGACCTCATCCAGGAGGGCAACCTCGGCCTCATCCACGCCGTCGAGAAGTTCGACTGGCGCAAGGGCTTCAAGTTCTCCACGTACGCCACCTGGTGGATCCGCCAGTCGATCGGCCGGGCCATCGAGAACACGGCCCACACGGTGCGCATACCCGCCCACGTCGGCGACGAGATCCGCCGCGCCCGCCGGGTCCAGGGCGAGCTCGAAGCCAAGAACGGCCGCCCGCCCACCCTGGCCGAACTGGCCGAAGCGCTGGAGATCGACGAGAGCATGCTGGCCGAACTGCTCCACTACGACAGCGACCCCGTCAGCCTGGACGCCGCCGTCGGCGAGGACGGCGACACCAGCCTGGGCGACCTGGTGGTCAACCATTCGGCTCAGTCCCCGTTCGAGCTGGTGGCCCAAGCCCTGCTGGCCGGCCAGATCAACGAGTTCCTGAGCCGCCTCTCCGACGACGAGCGCCGGGTCCTGTCCCTGCGCTACGGCCTGGACCGGGGCGAGCCCCGGACGCAGGGCGAAGTCGGCGAGCTGCTCGACCTCACGGCCGAGCGTGTCCGGCGCATTGAGCGCGATGCCTTGACAAAGTTGCGCCGTGCCCTGGCCGGCAGCGACGCCCGCGACCTGCTGGCCAGCTGACGTCGGTCGGGTACTCCCCCGCCGCCTACTGAACCCGGCCGCGTCGGCGCGGCACTAGCTTGGCACCCGTGAGCGTCACCCGTGTCCGCATGGCCCCGTCCCCGACGGGCTATTTCCACGTTGGCAGTGCCCGTACGGCGCTGTTCAACTGGCTCTTCGCCCGCCAGCGTTCGGGCACGTTCGTGCTACGCATCGAGGACACCGACGCCGAGCGCAACCGGGCCGAGCACACCGAAGGTATCGAGCGGGCCATGCTGTGGCTGGGCCTGGACTGGGACGAGGGGCCCTACTTCCAGTCCGAGCGGGGCCCCCTGTACGAGGCTGCCATAAAGCAACTGCTTGACCGGGACCTCGTCTACGCCTGTGACTGCACTTCCGAACAGGTCGCCCAACGCAACAAGGCCGCCGGTCGCCCCCCCGGTTACGACGGCTATTGCCGGGACCGGCACCTGGAGCCGGTTATAGGGCGCCTGCTGCGTTTCCGGACGCCCGGTACGGGCTCGACCTCCTGGACGGACATGGTCCGGGGCGACGTTGTTTACGAAAATGCCTCCATCGAGGATTTCTCCGTGCGCAAGTCCAACGGCCAACCCCTGTTCATATTGGCCAACGTCGTCGACGACGGGGATATGGCCATCACCCACGTCGTGCGGGGCGAAGACCACGTCCCCAATACGCCCAAGCACATCTTGTTATGGGAGGCGCTCGGGCTCGGGGCGCCCCCGGTGTTCGCCCACTTACCGTTGTTGGTAAACGAGTCCCGCCAGAAACTGTCGAAGCGCCGGGACAAGGTGGCGCTCGAGGATTACCGTGACGAGGGTTACCTGCCCGAGGCGATGGTGAATTACCTCGCCCTGCTCGGCTGGTCGCCGGGCGGGGACCGGGAAGTGCTTTCCCGCCAGGAGCTCATCGACGAGTTCCGTCTGGAGGACGTCAAGTCCTCGCCAGCTTTTTTTGACCAGCAGAAATTATCCTCGGTAAACGCGACCTATATGCGTTCGCTTTCGCCCGCGGTGCTGGCGGAGCGCGCCGGCCAATGGCTGGAGGCACGCTGGACGCCGCTCGCCCCGCTGGTCCAGGAGCGGGCCCGGACCCTGGCCGAGATCTACGGCATGGTCGACTTCCTCTATCTGCCTGAGGTGAGGACCGACCAGGCCGACTGGGCGAAGGTACGCCGCCAGCAACCCGCCTTCGTGGGCCTGCTGGAGGCGGCCGAGGCGGGCTTCGCCCTCTGCGAGTGGGACGCCGAGGGGATCCGGGACGCCACGGTCGAAGCGGGCAACAAAGTCGGGGTCGGCACTCTCGGCAAGGCCCAGGCCCCCGTGCGCCTGGCCGTCACCGGCCGCACCGTGGGGCCTCCGCTGTTCGAGTCGCTGGTGCTGCTGGGCAGACGGCGTACGATCGCCCGCCTGGCGGCGGCCCGGGCTAGGGCTGTCCGGGAGGACCAGGCGCAGCCCTAGCCGTACAACTTCACCCGGGCGGCGATGCCCGAGCCCGCGCCCAGGATGTAGCCGTTCCCCACGACGGCGCACCCGCTGAGCTGCGCCCACACGTCTACGTCGGGCCGGCCCGGGTACGAGAAGGCGACCACGGCCACCGCACCGTCGTCCATCGGGCATAGGGCAGCGGGACCGAACGCACCGCCACCCGGCACGATCGTGCGGCTGATGGAGATGGCGGCGACCACCCGGGCCAGCTCTCCGGCGCCCGTGGCGGTCAAGCGGGCCTGGTGGGCCAGCTTCTGCCACTGCGAAGCGGGCAAGGAGCCGGAGGGGCCGTCGGAGCCGTTGTAGCGGCACACCAGGGCGGTTGTCGGGCTTCCGACAGGCAGCAAACTGGCCGTCAGGCCGGCGCCGGGGTTGCTGACGCCGACAAGGCCGGCGACGCTGGCCGGGCAACCTTCCGCCACGGTCACGTGGATCCGCTTACCGGCGGCGTTGTCCGGCCAGGGGCGGGGGTCGGTCCAGATGACCACGGCGTCGACCCGGATGGCGGATACTGAGGGCCCGACGTACGCCACCCCCAACTCCAACTCGGGCGACTGGAGCTGCGCCGTCGACGGCGCCGTGTACCCGTAGCCGGTCGTCATGTCGCTTGGGCTGGCGCCGCCACCACTGGACGAACCGGCCGACTTCAGGCCCTGCGGCGGATGGGCCTCCAGCCACGCCTGGGCCTGGTCGAAGGACATCGGCACCCGCCAGTACTGCGTCTGCACGACCAACGAGCTCACGCCCGGCGTGCCCAGTACGGGGCCGCCGGCCAGAGCCGAAGGGACCGATGCGGTCTTGGTCGCCCCCGGGGGAAGTTTGGCCAGAAGTAGGAGGCGGTGGGCCTCGTCGACAGCGGCCTGGCGGTTGCGGGCCATCGCGGCGGCCACGGCCGAGCCTGGCGCGGAGGTCGCCGGATGCGGCGTCGTAGTCGTCGTTGCGGTCGCCGTCCTGCCCCCGGCCGGGCTGCCCGCCTGTGCTGCAGCGCCGTCAGGCAGCGTCAGCCCCGCCGGGCCAACTGCCAAACAGAGGGCGGCGACAACGAGGGCCTTCAGACAACTGGTCCGGGTACGGTCAGGCATTGGCAACTCCCTTCGACAGGGTATTGGTGCCGAGAAGGGACCGTCGTCAACCGCGACAGGAGGCTGAGGAAATGCTCTCGGCGGGCCACGGCCGCCCACGTCCGAACGGGGACTGCGTGCGAAGGCGGAGGGCGGCCCGCTAGCATGGCCCTCTACCCGTTCGGGGGTGGTGTAATCGGCAACACTACAGGTTCTGGCCCTGTCGTTGGGGGTTCGAGTCCTCCCCCCCGAGCCACCTTTACGAGACAAAGCCCCAGGTCAGCCGCCTGGGGCTTCTGTTTGAAGCCCCCCCGACGGGCCTATTGATCACAGTGTGATCACAAGCCCGTGGAGCGCCGGCAGGCCCGGCACATACGCCTTCCGTCGGGCGTCGTTTAGGTCTTCTGCGCGTCGTACGGGTGTCCTTGCGGGCAATGCGTCTTGGCCCGCTCCTTCCCACCGACGAGTTCGCGCGGTGGCACCGCTAAGGCGTGATCAGGGTTACGCAGGCGTCGTTGCCGCAGGTGAGCTTCAACCACCCGGCCGCCAGGTAGCGGGCCGTTCCTTCTCTCCCAGGCCCACGCTGCCGCCGAGACCGTGCGACCGCCCACCCTGAACTGGCCATGGCCAGCGCGAAGCGTGGTCGTCCAGGTCCAACAACCGGTCGTGGCGTCCAGCTGGTAATGGCGAGCGAAGCGCTTCCCGTCTCGGAAGGCCTGCTCGTCGGCCGGGACCGCCGGGAGTTCTCTTACGCTCGGGCCCCGAAGATTAGAGCCGCGACGCGCTCGGCGGCGTCGGCTTGCATCCCAGTCACGACGTGCTGGTATGTCGCCCACGTCGTCGCCCGAGAGCCGTGCCCGAGCCGGCGGGCGACGATGGTCACGTCCACACCGGCGGCCAAGGCCAGGGTCGCCCAGGTATGCCTTAAATCGTGAAGGCGGAGAGTCGGCAGCTCGGCGAGACCTGGCTGTCGTACCCGCCGGTCGAAGGTCTTCGAGAAGGCTTCGGGATGGTAGGGACGCCCATCTGGCCGGCAGAAGGCGAGGTCGTTGTCCTGATAGCCGCCACCCATCAGTAGCCTCTCCTCGGCTTGGTGGGCCTTCCACGACCGGAGCATGGCCATCGTCGCCCCGTCCATCTCGATCACCCGAGCCCGGTCGGTCTTGGTGCGGGGCACGATCCGGCCCTCGCGGCCGACACCGCCGACCTTGGTGAGCGGAATTACGGTCTGCCGTATCGCCGCCGTCTTGCGCTCCCCGTCGAGGTCGGCCCAGCCGGACAAGCAGGGGCGGCGAAGCCCTCATGGTGTCCTCAGTCCCAAGATGCCTCAACTAAGAATGCCCTCTGATCGCCTCACGAACGGCAAGAGAGAGACCCACGAACTGTTCACTCGAATAGCACATCCGTCCCGGTATGTACCCGAACCCCAGGTCGTACTCAGGGTCGGCGAAACCCAGCGCACCGCCGGCGCCGTCATGGCCAAATCCCCTATAGCTTGCGAACGGCATACGCGGCTGCGCTTTCATGAAGACAACTCCGAAGCACATGTCCAGATCAAGTACGCGGTCATGGGCCCAGACTTGCTGCTGGGCCATGGTCCGCACAGTCTTGGGACTGAGGAGAGGGGGCAAACCCTCGACACCTGTTAGCGCCGCCGCGTACGTCCGGGCCAAGCCCTCCGCCGAGCCAACCCCACCGACGGCGGCTAAGCCGGCTCTCCTGACATCAGAACGGTTTGCAAATGCGGGGGTTGCACCGTTGAAACGGTTATCCCCGTCCCTAACCAGGACCGCCCGGCTCGCCAAGTCATCACTGAGGTCACCTCGGCTCACTATGTCGCCCTGCTCATCGGTTTCTGCCGGGAGCATCTCTTGGAACCGGTCGTCCTCCGCCTCTGGGAGCCCGAGGTAGAAGGAGATGTCGTACGGGTCACGGAGCCGCTCCGCAAATAGCGACTGAAGGGTGGTGCCTGTCAGCCGTCGGACCAGTTCTTCCATAAACACTCCCATGGTCAGTGCGTGGT
>PMWT01000206.1 GCA_003166025.1 Acidimicrobiaceae bacterium
GCAATAGCTCGATGACTTCGGGTGTCAGCTCCAGCGTGCGCCGCCCCTTGCTCCCGGTCTTGAGCGCGGACAGCTCGAGCACCCCACGAGCCACCCGTTTGCCGTCCATAGCTTGGGGCGATTTACGGACGGTCACTTGCTGGCGAACGACGACGAACTCGCCCGAGACGTCCTGGTGGACGAAGATCCAAAACACCGAGCTATCTGGCCAGAGCCGGTCATGACCAGGGCCCAGGGCATGGCCCCAACGGGTGAAGTGCTCCCTTATGGCGCTGGCCCTGAGGCCAAAGCGGCGCAGCCAGCCCCGCACGGTCGAGGCCACCCGGCCACCTCACGCTCGGTCCCATGGCCACAGGGCTGCAGGCCGGCGTCACGGTTAGGACAGAAGATACGCCCTCCCACCATGTCCGCTTCCACAGCAGACGTGTCAGTCCCTACGATGATCACAGCGGGGTTCCGGCTTCGTCAGGAAGGGCCCCCTCGTGATCCGTGCGAAAGATCTTGACGAGGGGGCTCTTGCGCGTTTAGGTCATGCTCACGCTGACGCCCCCACACGGTCCCGTCAAACCCAGCTCGCCCTACTTCGTCCTCAGCCTGGTTGGCGTCGCCAGGCCCGTCACCAACACGTGCTCACGGTCGATGGCGACAAACGACCTACCGGTGCTCAACCATCGAGACGCTCAACAGGTGCCAGCCGCGGCCTGATATCTACGGTCTGAGATCGCCCACTGAATCTAGGGGAAGTGACCCAATCCAACTTTTAGGGCCACAGGACCCTACTGTAGGGCCGGAGGCCCCTATCGCGAACGCCTGCGGCGGACAAGAATAGCGCATTAGACCACTGTGAGCGTTACGGAGAGCGCAGAGTGCGCAGAGTGGTAAATGGGAAAGCTAGTGCGAGTCAAGGGGAACATCCAGGTCCCCGACCAGCCGGCGGTGTTAGCCCACAGGTCGAGAGTTTGCTCCATCGCGCCCTTGTACAGGTTGCGGTCATGCCGGCGACGGGAATTAGGAGACGAGAACGGATGAAGAATCCAATGCTGCGCGTTCGTACACCCGGAATTACCAAATCTCGCACGATAATACGACTAGGTAGGAGTATCGCAGCCCATTTCCGGCTACCGGTCGCCTTGAAAGCGATTACATCGGTCGTCGCGACGGTGAGCGTGCTTGGGCTACCGATGGCTAGCGTCTCGGCTTCTGCTGCACACGTGGGCGCGCAAACACTCACGCCGGCACTCTCGAGCACGACCCATCCTGTCCCTCCGCAGATCGTCAGCTTCTCAGTGGCGCCCAAGGTGCTGAGGTCAACCGGTGGGAAGCTCACGATCTCGGCGAGAGTCGAGCACGCGCGTGCCTGCGTCTTTTCGTCGACCCCCGCCTTGAGCTCGATGCCAGTTACCGTCCCGTGCGGTTCTGCCATGCTTCACTCGCTGACCCTGCCCGCCAACGAGTCAATGGCCGATCGCATTTACACTTTCCACCTCTCGGCCACCGGCCCAGGAGGACCGGTGAACGGACATGCGGTAAAGGTGAGCGTACGACCCGCCACTCCAAAAGTGATGAGCTTCGCAGTGGTCCCGAGGACTGTCTCCTCGGCAGGAGGGAAGGTCACCATTTCGGCCAGAGTTGAGCACGCTCATACGTGTGTGGTTTCGTCGAGCCCCGCCTTGGTTTCGATGCCCATGACATTCTCGTGCAAATCAGCTATGTCGCATTCCATGGCAATCCCGGCCAACTCATCGTCAATCGAGCGCGTCTACAGCTTCCACGTCTCGGCGGCCGGCCCGGGAGGGACGACAAAGGGATCGGCGGTAACGGTCATGGAGCAAGCGGTGGTGCCGCCCACGACTACTACCACCTCCACCACAACTCTGACCACCACTTCGAGCACTACGACCACCTCCACGACGACCGCGCCCATCGTCTTCTTCCCACCGCCCCCGACCACGGCTACTACCGTCCCGACTACCGTCACCTTCGCCGCCAACGCCGTTGGCACTACCGGGACCATGGCCAACGAGGTCGAGCCCTACGGCAGCGCCACCGACCTGACGGCCAGCGGCTTTAGCTACACCGGCCATACCTTCGCCGGTTGGAACGCAGCCGCCAACGGCAGCGGCACCGCCTACCTCGACGGGGCCAGCTACCCCTTCACCGCCAGCGCCANNGCTGTACGCCCAGTGGACGGCACTGACGGTCCAGACCATCACGATGGCCCTCACCGGCTCGCCGACCTCTAGCCAGCCCTACAACGTCGACGCCTCGTCTAACGACGTCGCCGCCACCCTGGCCTACACCGTTGACGGCTCGACCAACTCGGCCGGCTGTGCGGTCGACGCCACCACGGGCGCCGTGACCTTCACCGGCACCGGCGCCGGCACCTGCACCATCGACGTCAACTCGGGCGTCGACACCACCAACGGCTACGCCGCCGCCCCCCAGGCCCAGCAGGTCCTGACCGTGGCCCCGGTAGGGTTAGGCACCGCGGGGGCCTACGCAGTGCTGGGGACCACCGTCACCAACGGTGGTGCCACGGTCCTCAACGGTTATCTCGGCTCCAGCAGCCCGATCGCAGGGCCCGAGCTCCCTACCGTCAACGGGCAGACGCACGTTGGCGACTCCTCAGATGTGCAGGCACAGACGGACTTGGGGCTCGCCTACGACGCCGCTCGCGGGCTCACACACACGGCTACCTTTTCCGGGGACCAGAACGGGCTGACGTTATTACCTGGCGTTTACTACGCCGGGGCCGCCATCGCAGTAACCGGGACCATGACGTTGAATGGGGGGGGCGACCCGAACGCGGTCTTCGTTTTCCAGGTTGAAGCCGCCCTCAATACGGGCGCGAGCAGCGCCATCGTCTTGACCAACGGCGCCAAGGCGTCCAACGTCTTCTGGCAGGTCCTCGGTGCCGCGAATACGGGCGCGGGCTCTTCGTTCGCCGGGACCATCATGGCGTCCGGAGCGATCACCCTGGGGGCCGGCGCGTCCGTCTATGGCCGCGCCCTGTCATTAGCTGCGATCACCTTGGCTGCCAACACGGTCACGGTTCCCTGACCGGGTGCAAGCCCAGGAACGAAGGTCTTCTTACGTCGAAGACATGTCACCGACGATGGTCACGGCCGGGTGACATCCGTCCACCTTGGTCGCGGTCCGCGGCCGGCCCCCGAGGTCGAGCCGGCGCTCAGGCATGGGTTCGGCCCTCGGGGACCATTGGAACGGTCAGTAGCGGTAGGACCGGTGCCCCGTGCGGCTGGGTAGCCACCATCGCGCCACTGCGCCGTAGGATTGTCCTTTCGATTGCGCTGTGTTCGTTCGGTTGTCGCACCCTGCTCGACGCGCTGGGTCAGTCTTCTTCTGGGATGTCGGCGTTCAAGTAATCCCGCAGTTCTGAGGCGGGGGATTCACCACTCGGGCTCCTTGTCCCACAAGTCGCGTTCTCGTCCGTCGAGGCGACGAGCGCCAATGACAGGGAGAGTTTCAGAGCACTTCGAGCCGCAGCAGGATTCAAGCTCCTCGACCGACCGCGACGTTGCCCGCGTGTCCAGGTCCCAGAACTGGCCCTGGGACCTGGACAGGCGGAGAGCGGGCCCACCGGATCTAGGTGACCCACGATGGTGGGCGATCGCACCGGCCCTGTACACCCGCTGCAGCGCGTGCCGTCTCTTGAAGTGCGAGAGAAGGCTGGCACCGACAACCGCAGGTCCCGTCCGCCCCTGTGACCGGCGAGGTTTTGGCCCGTAGCCGGGGTTGGCATCGAAGGCACCACCTCGTACGGGGTCGGCTCGTACGAGGTCGGCCCGACCCGCTGCCGGCGGCGGGCGGGCTCGAGGTGGTCGAGGTCGACCGGCCCAACCGCCAGTCGCGCCCGGCGACGCTACGCTCGCGCCGTGCGTCGCATCCGTGCCCCCCACCGCGGCGTAAAAGTGGCCGGGGTTGGCCTCGTCGGGCTCGTCCTGGCCGGGGTTGGCGGCTACCTGGCTTTCGGTTACGGCCTGACCTCGGCCGTGGCCATGACGCTGCTGACCTTGACCACGGTCGGGTTCAGCACGGCCAAGGGCATGCGTTCGGGGCCCTTGCTGTTCACCGCCGTCCTCGCTGTGGTGGGCGTCGGCCTGTTCGCCGCCATCGTCGGGTTGGCCGGGACCGCCATCGTTGAGGGCCGGGTCGGCATATTTTCTCGGAGCCGCCGAATGCAAAAACGCATCGACCAATTAACCCGCCACTTTATCGTGTGCGCCTACGGCCGCGTGGGCCGGTCCGCCGCCCGCGAATTGGAGGCCGAACGCTTGCCCTTTGTCGTCGTCGAGCCCAAGCCGGAGCTTCAGGCCGACCTTGACCGTGACGGGGTGCTCCACCTGCTCGGCTCCGGCTCGGACGAGCAGGTGCTCCGTCAGGCCGGTATCGACCGGGCACGCGGACTGATCTGCGCCGTGGACTCGGACGCCGAAAATGTCTATGTAACCCTCATCGCCCGCTCCCTGCGGCCCGACCTGCTCATCGTGGCCCGCTCAGCCGAGGACCAGAGCACCCACCGCTTATACCGAGCCGGGGCCGACAAGGTCGTGTCTCCGTACGTGACGAGCGGTCGCCGCATGGCCAACATGGCCGTGCGCCCCCACGTGGTGGACTTTTTCGACATCGCCCGGGCCGGACAACCCGACCTTAGGCTCGAGGAGCTGGTCGTCAAGCCGGGTTCAGCGCTCGTCGGTCGGAGCCTCGAGGAGATAATGGGCCCTACGGCCCCGCTTCTTATCCGGCGTGCCGATGGGCAACTCCTGGCCAACCCGGGCAAACAGCTCCGGTTGGAGGCCGGCGATACCCTGGTCGTTTACGGGGAGGCGGCCGCTCTCCGGCCCCTGGAGTGAGCGCGGTTTTCGGCTGCGGCTCGCACAGCGTCACTGACGGCCCCGGTGCATCGTCCACCGGGCGGCGTGGCGGGAGACACGGCTGAAGAAGAATGGTACCCGGAGATCAGCTTGGCCCCGGCTTTGGGGATGGCAAGAGCCCCCGACGCTGGAGCCGAACTTTCCAGCCGTCATCGTGACGGCACCTCCATGAGCCTCGCCGAATCTAGCTAGTACTGGTGAGAACCACCTGCACAAGCTTCTAAGAAGCGACAAAGCCCCCCCCCTCACGGGGAGGTTCGCTCCCCAATGCGTGTTGTCAGCCGCCATTGGCGATCAAGGGGTCAGTTGCGTCTGCAGCCAGGCGAATGCCGATTC
>PMWT01000008.1 GCA_003166025.1 Acidimicrobiaceae bacterium
GCGCCCGCGCTCGTCACCGACCAAAGCCCCAGGTCGCGCCATGCCCCGACCATGCCGGTGCCGCCGGCCATGTCGGCCAGGAAGTCAGCGCGTACCTGTGGGCCACCGACCGTCCGTCCCATCGTCATACCGTCTCCTCTCACACTGCGTCTGTCGCCCGCTGGACCTTTGTCAGGCGGTCTTTGTCAGGCGGTCTCTGTCGGGCGGGCATTCGACGCGCCGTTCTTCGACAACCCAAGATCCTTGGTCACGGGCACCGGCTATTCCCCTGTGGTCGAGCCGAAGGTCAAGCCCCGGGCGACGTACTTTTGCAGGAAGGGGAACAGCACCAGCATCGGTAGGACGGAGAGCACCGCGCCCAGGAGCAGGGCGGAGTAGGAGCTCACGCCCAGGCCCTGCTGGCCGAGGCTGAGGATCGTGGCCAAGCCGACCGTGAGGGGGAACAGCGATCCTTGGTGTAGCAACACCAAAGGAAGGAAGTAGTTGTTCCAGGTCCCGATGAACAATATGAGGAAAAGGGTGACCAGGGCCGGGACCAGGATCGGTAGGACGATCCTATGGAAGATGCGGATCTCCCCGGCCCCGTCCACTCTCCCGGAATCGATCAGCGACCGTGACACCCCATCGGCGGAGAACGCCCACATGAAGTACACGCCGAAAGGCGACACGATCAGCGGGAGGATGACACCGGCGAACGTGTTCGTCAGGCGCAGGTCGTGCTCCATGATGAAGATCGGGATGATCAGCACCGTCGTGGGTACCATCAAGCCCCCGAGCACGAAACCCAATATCGCCTTCTTGCCGGGGAAGCTCAGTTTGGCCAGCGCGTAGCCGGTCATGGCGCACACGTAGGTGCCGACGACGGCGGTCCCGAAGGCGTAGATCATAGAGTTGCGGAACCACAGCCAGAAGGCGCCGGACTCGTAACCCGTGAGGACGTCGTAGTTAGCGCCAAGGACGACGTGGCTGGGAGGCAGGAGGGCGTTGCCTCCGAAGAGCTCACCCGGCGTCTTCGCCGAGGACACGAAGAGCCAGTAGATCGGGAAGAGCATGACCACGGCCACGAGGATGAGGAAGGCCATGCTGGCACTGGTCTTGAACTTCTTCATGAGCCCAGGCCTCCCGGGGTCGAGCCGGTGCTTCCCAGCATTGCTTCAGCCCTCGCACTCGGGCCGCTCAAGGCGGGCCGGCCTTTGCCCGAGCCGCCGAGCGACGGGGGGAAGCCCAGGCCCCGGCGCGTCGCCGTCCGGGGCGCCCCGGGCTTGCCGACCGGCGCTATCCTCCGGCGCCCGGGCCTTTGGCGCGTCACCGTGAAGAAGGCGAAGGTAGCCCCGACGATGATTATCAGCAGGATTATGGACTCGGTGGCCGCGAACGGGATGTTGGTGAAGGCGAAGGCTTCGTTGTAGATGCTGAGGTTGGGCGTGTAGGTGGGGCTTATGGTCGTGATCTCCGAAAGGATCTCGGGCTCGTTGAACAGCTGCAGGGTCCCGATGATCGAGAGGATCGACGTGAAGATGATCATGCGGCGCAGGAGCGGGAGTTTGATGTGCCTCGCCAGCTGGAACTCCGAGCAACCGTCCATGCGTGCCGCCTCGATCACCTCGAGCGAGATCGAGGTGAGGGCGGTGCGATAGATGACCATGTTGTACCCGACGAACTCCCAAACGACGATCAGTATTATGGAGTAAAGGACGAGGTTCGGCCCGAGGGGGTCGAGGTTGGTGCTGTGCACCAGGTTGTCGACGGACGGGCTGAGCAGGAACCCCCACATGATGCTGGCCACGACGCCTGGGATGGCGTAGGGCAGGAAGAAGATCAGTGTGAACATCCGCTTCCCCCGGCAGAAGGGGCTGTCCAGTAGGAGCGCCAGTACCAGTGCGAAGACAATGATCACCGTTATCTGGATGACGCCGATGTAGGCGACGCGGCCGATGCTCTGCCAGAACCCGCTTTCGGACAACACGACCTTATAGTTGTGGACGCTGTCCGGCCCGACGCCGCTCGGCGACTCGAGGCTCTGGGCGATGGCATAAACGAACGGGATAATGAAGAAGGCAGCGAAAAGCACGACGAAGGGCATCGTCATGCCCAGCGATGTCGCCTTCGCTGCGTTCTTGCCCGCCCGTCTCAAGCGGCGCCCGTGCCCTTCGAGCTCCGTCCCGTCCTCGGACGTCGTCTCGGCTCCCGGGCGCCGGTTCCCGGCCCCCCTTGGGATCACCACCGGTCAACCCCCTTTATTTTTTAGAAAGCTTGGCTTTCTTCTCTGACATGCGCCGCTCTCAGCGCCCCGCGAGGCCCGACATCGTGGGAACAGGCCCGGGCCTCTGGGGGTGGAGTTACCCGACCAGAGGCCCGGCGATGCCATGCTCAGGCTGTTCTGGCGACTAGCTGGTTACCGAAAAGCCTTCTTGTTGCGCGTACGTGACCGTGTCGGATTGCAAATTGGCTAGTGCCTGGCTGAAGGAGATCGACCCCGAGGTCGCCGAGGTCACCAAGGTGGGCCACTCGTCCGACACGTAGTTCTCGAAGGGGCTCCAGACGAAACCGGGCCGGACCTGACCACTGAACACATTGAACAGGCTGAAGACGTTGGGTTGGGCCGCGAACTGGGCAATGTGCGCGTTGAAGTCGGGCACAGTGGCCCGGGCGCTGGCGGCAGCGAACTCGCCTTCACCCGCACCCGGTTGCCCGGGCTTGAGGGTGCCATCGCCCTGCACGAGGGTAATGCCTTCCTTGCTGGTGAAGAGCCAGCCGAGGAACTTGACGGCATCGGCGCGGTCGGCCGTCGGGCACTGGTTGGTGACGACGTACGACGAGCCTCCGAAGTCGTAGGAGTACAGCTTGCCCGACGCGTTCCACTGCGGCAGGTTGGTCATGAGCAGCTGCTGCTGTACCGGCGCCCCTACCATGAAGCCACCCAGGTACGTCGGGTCCCACGCCGCCTCCAGGTAGGAAGCGAACTCGCCCGAGGCAATGGCTTTGCCGTAGGCGGGAGAGCCAAGGGACTCAACGGGGATGGCTCCCTCCTTGATCAGTTGGCCCCAGAAGGCCATCACTTTCTGCGAGTAAGGGTTGTTGAGCTCGACCTTCCAACTGCTCCCGGATTGCTGGAACATCTGGCCGCCCGCTTGCGAGGTCAGGCCCTGCAGGGTGGCGTCGTCGTTACCGTAGTAGGTCATGTACATACTCGGGTTGTCCTTGTGAAGAGTTACCGCCTCGGCCGCGAACTGCGCCCAGGTCTTGGGCACGGCGAGGTGGTACTTCGAGAAGATGGCGGGCCTGTAGGCAAACCCGACGGGGCCGATGTCCTGGGCGAGGGCGTAGACCGCGCTCCCGTTGCTCATGAGCTGCCAGACCCAGCCCGGGAAGGCGCTCTTGTACTGGTTGGCACCGTACTGAGCGATGTTGACCAGCCCGGGCTTGGCCTCGTAGGCCGGGAGATGGTCGAACTCGACCTGGGCGATGCACGGCGCGCCCGAGCCGGCGGCGATCGCCGTCGACAGCTTGGTGTATTCGTTCGAACCGGCGCCGACGTCGGTCAGGTCGATGTGGATGTTCGGGTACAACTTTTCGAACCCGGCCACGCCCATCTGGCCGTTGGGCACCCAGCTCCAGTCGGTGATGGTGGTCACGCCCGAGGCGTTGGCGATGGCCGAGGTGAGGCTCGACACGGTCATCGACATCGTGAGCGCTCCGCAGACCGTGAGCATTAGGGTCAATCTTCCCTTTGATTTCACTATCGTCTCCCCTTTTGTTGTTTCTTGTTAACCGAGTGTGTTGTTGGTTGTTCACCGAGGTGTCTCGAATATCGCGAGGGCATGCCTTACTGGTTGGCGCCGTCCTCCTTTCCGTCCCGGCATCTCTCATCGGCACGATCTTTTTGAGGCGGCCGGTTTCTCACTTAGCCTCCCGGGACAGGATGGTCACCGCCGCCGTCCCCAGGCGGTCGTGCTGGGCCTGGAGGCGGATCTCCCCTGCCTCCCCGGCCCGGGTGGCGGCCCAGACGGCCCCCACCCCCCCGGCGTCGCCGAAGGCGAAGGGGTTGTCGCCGATGAGCACGCCCGGCCCGTCCAGGCTGAAGGTGACCTCGCCCCCCACGAAGGGCCGGGGGGCCCCGAAGCGGTCGGTGGCGGCGAAGACCACGCGGGTGGCGTCCACGCCGTCGGCCACCAGCTCGGCGTCGTCGGCCACCAGGGCCAGCCGGTCGCCCTCGGGGCTGGAGGCAAACGAGCGGGAGATGGCCAGGTGCGCGCCCAGGTAGCCGTCCAGGCGCAGTTCGGGGTGGCCCGACTCGATGCTGAGGTCGAAGAACGACGGCGGGTAAGCCAGGTTGGCGAAGCGTTGCCGGTCCGGCCACAGCGTGGCGAGGTGGGCACCGTCCAGGTAGGCCTCGACCCGGTCGCAGTTGGAGCAGACCATGGCCCCCGGCCCCGGGCCGGCCGGCGAGCCCGGCCCGAGGTCGAAGTAAAAAGCGGGCTCGATCACCGGCCGGGCACGGGGGTCGACCTGGGCCCGGTAGATGGCCGCTCCCGGCTTGGGGATGCGGAAGACGTCCGAGAGCCCGGAGTACTTCACGCCTTCGAACCCGGTGCCGAAGGCGGAGTGGTAGTCGAACCCGGACCAGGCCAGCAGTCCCGTGTAGCGAGCATCTCCGCCGACCTTGTTGTGGGCCATGGCATAGTCGAGCGCCTGGTGCGCCTGGACGACGGGTGTGTCTATGCGCCGGTAGAGCTGAGTGGGGCTCGAGCGCTTGGACACCGACTCGCTTATGAGATAAGGACGGTCGGTCCGCGGCGGTAGCAAGAGCGGGTAGCGGCTCAAGCCGTCGGTGTAGGTGGTGTAGTCGTCGTAGCCGAAGACGTCGTGCTGGTAATCGGGCGACGAGTACGCGTCCCCGTGGGTGGCCCCGGCGGTCTG
>PMWT01000114.1 GCA_003166025.1 Acidimicrobiaceae bacterium
GTGCGTGAAACAGCGAGGCTAGGTGGCGAGCAATGGAAGGCCGAGGCTTTAGTGAGCAATATTTTCAATTATGGGCGTCTCACGAACTGTAACTCGGGTGGTAGGCTAGGCCGCCTGTCAGGGGCTGTGGCGCACTCGGGCGGGGTCAAAGCCGGCCAGCTTCGGCTCGCACATCGCCACCAAATTGTTGGGTCAGCGGGAGAAGCCGCCTGCGCCTTCTACGGACCAGGTGCGCTCTAGGCACCGCTGACCGGGCACGGCCGCCTTCGATAACTAACGGCGCGACGCATACGGGGTGTTCGACTACTCAGACGATCTGCTTCCCCGCGTCCGGCCCTACCGATTGATCGTAGATGGCCTCAACGTTAATCCTGACGACGTACGTCGGCGCAGGCAGCGCCGAGGAATGTTGCTTCAGCTCTTCCACAGTCTGCTCAAAGAGAGTGCCGCTCGAGAGCAGTTCGGCGGTTCCCTTGAGCTGGTACCCAACGCGCGTCGCCGTGTCTATGACCGTCACGGCAACTTTCGGGTTCTGCTCCAGGTTCTGCCGCGTTTTGAGGGAAAACAGATCGGCAAAGACAATGTGCTGGTCGTCGAGCATCCGTACCGAGCCCTTGGGCGTGGTATTGGGGGTGCCGTCGCTACCAGCAGTTGCCACCCAGGCCAGCTTGCCCGGCAGGAATTCCTGGACGTGCTTCGGGATGGTCACCATGTGTCTCTCTCCTTATTTTCTGGACCTTTTTGATTTCCGCCCGTGCTCACCCTAGCACCGACCGCCGGTGAGCATCCCGCTGGGGCTGCAACGCACCGTGGGTCGTCGTATAAGCGGATCGGAACTTCGCTCGGCGAAAGTGAGAGCGAACGTGGTGGCCTTGCCGATCCTGTTGGGCGCCCCAGTGACCGGGGTGGTGGTACCTGCGAGGTCGGTAGTGGCCATGCTGGTGCCTACTCCGTCTTACGTTCGGCGGCGAGGGGGATGCAGAGCATCGTGCAGTTGCTTCCTGAACGGTTGTGCCAGCGATGGAAGGTCCCGTTGTGCGTGAGGAAATTCCCAGCCTTGATCGTGATCTCGTATTCCTGGCCGTCTTCGCCGGGGTAGGCGACGTTGGTCTCGCCTTCGAGGACCATGATGAGGTCGATGGTGTCGGTGCGGTGCATCCCACCACCTTCCTGGCCGGGGAGCGTCCCTCCTCCGGTGCCAAGATCGAGCTTGGCGATGGTCTCGGAGAGATCCGGCAGTTCTTCGCCGACAACGGGGGGAACGACAATGACGGCGACCCGGACTGCGCCTAGTGGGCCGAAGACGCCGAGCCGCTTGTACTCGCCAAATACGTGCTCTGGCTTGACGGGTAGGTCGGGAACTTTGTCGAACCCCCAGATGTCAAAAACGTCGATCCCCGTCTCGACTGTCGAGGTGTCGAAGACGTCGTCGGTCTGGGCAACGACGCCCGAGGGCGCTTCGGCGGTGGTGCCGCGCCTGATTTTCATGGTGGCTCCTCTCCTCGACCAATACGTGTTGTCCCGTGACTTTCTGTATCGGTTGCTACAGTCTCGCGCGCTAGCTTTGAGGTGTCAACTCCATGAGTCTGCGACGCTGAAGGTATAGTCGATGCGTGCCGCTTAGGTTCCGTTGGTTCAGAGCATGTGAGCCCGTGGCTGTTCCCGGCACGACCCGGTGAAGTGCCGGGCGACACCAGACGAAGCGGAAGGGGGATGGGGGTAGCGCGGACCGGGGCCCACCGCTCTCGCACTCCTCGCTATTGATGGCAGCAAACGGGTTGGCTATGAAACAGCGCAGGCTCACCCCGAAGGGGCGGGCCACCCGGGACCGGATCGTGGCAGTGGCGGCGCAGCTGATGTTCGAGCACGGCGTCGCTGGCACCAGCCTCGGCGATGTCCAAAAGGCGGCCGGTGTTGGCGCTTCGCAGCTCTACCACTACTTTGGAGACAAGCAGGCCTTGATCAGAGCTGTGATCGCCTACCGCACCGAAGCTGTCCTCGGAACGGTGCGACCGCAGCTCGGCCGGCTGGACAGCCTAGAAGCCTTGCGAGCTTGGCGAGACTTGCTGGTCGACACGCAGCGTCACAGGCACTGTGAAGGGGGATGCCCCCTCGGATCGTTGGTCGCAGAGCTGGCAGAGGACTTCCCCGAGTGCCGGGCTGACCTCGCTGGCGGGTTCGACCAGTGGGAGGCGGCGATCCGCGACGGGCTAGAGGCCATGTACCATCGCGGGGATCTCCGCCGTAAGGCCGACCCCGGCCGTTTAGCCGTCGCGCTCTTGGCCGCGGTCGAAGGCGGCTCCCTCCTGACACAACTGCACCGCGACACTGCGCCTCTCGAAACGGCACTGGACGAGGTCCTCGATCGGATCGAGGACCTCAGGCCCCGCCGAGCCCAATCCCGTCAGTAGGGCGCGGGACGCACCGTTGACCCCCCCTTTGGCGGCTCTTCGACCGACAGGCCGCTGCTCCACGGAAGCGCCGCCGTTGGCTCTCCTGATGCAATAGTGTCCCCCAGCAAATAGAGTAACTGCTACAGTTTGGGGTGTGGCCTCTCGCCGTGAACGCTCGGAGGGCACCGCGGAAGTTTGGGAACCCCTCCNNCCCTCCTCGACGTCACCAAACCCGGTGGCGTCCTCATATCAGCCACCTCTCTCGGCGGCGAGTTCCCCAACGCGAGGCAACCGTGGTCTTCTTCAGTGCCCGAAACGACCCGGCTCAACTGGCGAACATCGTTGACCGGGTAGAAGCCGGCCAGGTTCAGCTCGCCATCAGCGGCCGCCGCCTTCTTGCTGACGCCCGGCTCCTCCACCAGCAGAGCGAAGCCGGTGCGGTCCGCGTCCTTCTGATCCCCGAAAGGTAAGCACGCCGTGACAGATTCCCCGTCTGCCGTGACGGATCCCCCGTCTATTGAGTCGCAGCACGGCCATCCAGGGATCGTGCTGGCCACCTTGGCCTTGGCCAACGTGATGGCGCTACTTGACCTGTTCGTCGTCAACGTCGCCCTGCACGACATCGGGGTGGGCCTGCACTACCAGTCTTCCCTCTCCGACGTCGCCTGGGTGCTCAACGCCTACGCCCTGTTCTTCGGGGCGCTCCTTATCCCCGCCGGGCGCTTCGCCGACAAGTACGGGCGCAAGGCAACCTTCATCCTCGGCCTGGTCGTTTTCACCGTGGCCAGCCTGGCCTGTGCGGTCAGCCCGAACCTGTGGATGTTGATCGGGGCCCGATGCGCCCAAGCGGTCGGTGCCGCCATGCTCATCCCGTCCAGCCTCGGTTTGGTGCTCACCGCCCTGCCGCCGGACCGGGTCAAGCGCGGGGTGCGACTGTGGGCGGTGAGCGGTGCCGCGGCCGGCTCCATAGGCCCGGTCGTCGGAGGCTTGCTCACCTCGCTGAGCTGGCGATGGATCTTCGTGATCAACCTCCCTATCGGCGTCGCGGCCATCCTCGTGGCCTGGAAAATGATCCCCAACGCCCGCTACGACCGCACCACGCGCATCCCGGACCTGTTCGGGAGCCTCATGATCGTCGTCAGCATCGGCGCGATCTCACTGGGCCTGCTCAACGGGCCCGACTGGGGATGGGGATCGGTCAAGGTCATCGGGAGCTGGGTGGTCGCTGTGGCGGCCGCCGTGGCCTTCCTCGTGAGCACTAACCGGGCCGCAGTACCCGTGATCGAACCGAAGATGTTCCGGAGCCGGGTGTTCAGCTCTGCGAACGTCGCCATCGTCATCGCCGCGACGATCCTAGGGATACAGCTCCTCGGCCTCAGCCTCTTCCTCCAACAGTCGTGGCACTGGTCAACCATCACCACCGGGCTCGCCATCGCGCCAGGACCGGCCGCCGTATTCGCAGCGTCCCTCATCGCCCAACGATTGAACCAGCGGTTCCCGGTCGGAGCCGTGGTCGCCTTCGGGTTCGCCCTCGTTGTGGCGGGCCAGGTGCTCATGATCCTGACGCTCCACCACGGTGTCCACAACTACGCCGGAGCCATCCTGCCCGGCTGGGTGGTGATCGGCTTCGGCCTTGGCTTCACCGTCCCGACCATCATCGGCTCCGCCACCGTCGACTTACCGCCTGAGCTGAGCGCCACCGGCAGCGCCGTGGTCAACAGCGGCCGCCAGTTCGGCGGCGTCTTCGGCGCCTCGATCCTGGTAGTGGTCCTCGGGAAGGCACAGGTCACCGGGGATCCCAGCCGCTTCTACGAGCTGTGGTGGGTCTCCGCCGCCCTGTGCGCCGCCGCTGTTGTTGTCTCCCTCGGGCTCACCCCCAAACGCCACCCCGCCGAGGCTGAAACCCACGCACCAAAGGCCGCAGCCGTGACCGGGGAACCAGCAACATGACACGCTCCGGGCGGCGCCCCTCCGTGAGCCCGTGTGCTTTGTAAAGACAATCGACCGCTCCGAGCGCCGAGACCGCAGAGGGCACTTGGAGCACACCTCCCGGTAGGCCGCGCTTGCCGCTGAGCTTCAGCCCTCTTGCCAGTCGCGCCGCCTGGGATCCGATGCTAGAATAACCTTTATGCGCTGCCCAGAATCCCTTGTTTTTGAAGGGGCATCCGAGCATAACGAAGCGGCTAGGCGCTAGTCCACCGGGCGGACTCTAGTCACTGTGAGTGGTGAACTGGCCGTCACCGGGCAGTTGCTGTTGGCCGTATCTGGGCAGATCCTGATGGCCACCGACAACCTGGGCCGGCCTCGGCCCGCCCACCGAGCCGGACCTGGCCGAGCGCCCGGGACAAGGCCCTGCTGCTCGTCGGCTTCGTGGGCGCGCTGCGACGCTCCGAGCTGGTGACGCTCGACTTCGAAGACGTGAACGACCACCCCCGGGGCCTGGTCGTCACCATCCCGGGTCCGAGACCAACCGAGAGGCCCCGCACCGGAGCTCGTGGTGCTACCCATTTGCGGCATGACCACGTTCGCCACCGATCAGGGTTAGCCCGTGACTGGGCGTCATGGACAGCCACAAGGACAACCCGTCCTGTCACGAACTACACCGAGCGGCTCCATGGCGCCGGTTGCGATCTACACCAAGACCCCTCTGGGTGTGGGGTCCCGACCCCGTAACCTTTCCGCATGGCCCGGAACGGGGATAAGCGGCACAGGCACCGCGACTTGTGGGTGCCCCTGGTAGCTGGGTTGTTAACGGTAATCGCGGGGTCGTTGGCGGGAGCCGCGGTGACGCGCAGGTTTTGGTCGCTTGTGCTCATAGTCGTATGCCTGCTCACCTTCGCGTTCGCCACCCAGGGAATCGGCGTGGGTGTCGATGTACTCGCGGTAGAGCGCGTTGATGACCCGCTGACGACGAGCGTCCTCGGCCTCCATCGCGTCGTTCGACCTGCGCGTCACGCTTTCCACGGCGGTCTCTGTCTCTGCCGCTGTGTTCTTGTTGGGCCTGGACCTCGGCCTCGTCACGATGGCTGTGGGCGCCCTCACCGGAAAGAAGGGGACCGCGATCGGTGTGGGTGCCGCCATAGCGGCAGCCTCGTACCTGGTCAGCTCCCTGGCCCCCGTGGTGTCCTGGCTCCGGCCGGCGAGGTACCTGTCGGTGTTTTATTGGGCAGTCGGCAATGGCCAGGTCACCGGTGGCGTCAGCGCCGGGGACTATGCGGTCCTGAGCGTGGTCGGCCTGTGCGCCCTGTTCGCGGCAATCCTCGGGTTCCGCCACCTGGACCTGCATTGAGCCACCTGGACATGCATTGAGAACGCGGTGCTGCAAGATCGTCCGCCTGGTACCTCGAACACCGGCCGCCAAGCGCAAGGGCCTATCCGGCGCCGAGGCGTTCGGCCTCGGGTTCTCTTGCGCTAGCGCCGGTGTGCCCTTTCCAAGGCCCGCCCCGCAACTCGCTGGTGGCATGAGCCAATGACCGCTGGGGCCCTGGGACCGCCCGACCTTGGGCGGCGGTGGCGTCATCTGACCGCGGGGCGCCCCGGTTGGCGCAGCTTCGGCAGCTCGGTGGCGGGCCGGGTCAACTCCATGTCGTACATGCCCAAGTGGCTCGTGCTCGCCTCGGTCATCGGGGTCATCGCTGGGCTGGGCGCGGTGGTGTTCTATGAGGCGCTCAGCTTGGCCACCCACTTCTTCTTGGGGTTCCTGGCCGGTTACAAAGTCCCCACCCCAGCCGGGGAGGGCAACCTGGCCGGCTCGGCGCATTATGCGCGGTGGTGGGCAGTCCCCCTGGTCGTGGTGCTCGGGGGGCTGGTATCGGGGTTCATCGTCTTTACCTTCGCGCCCGAGGCCGAGGGCCACGGCACCGACGCCGCCATAGACGCCGTGCACCACAACCCTCGGGGCATACGCCTGCGTGCCGTCGTGGTAAAGATCGTGGCCTCCGCCGTCACCATCGGCTCGGGCGGTTCGGGGGGCCGGGAAGGCCCAACGGCCCAGATCAGCGCCGGCTTCGGCTCTTTGTTGTCCCGGGTGCTGGACCTGTCGCCCGAGGACGGCCGCATCGCAGTCTCGGTGGGGATCGGCTCGGGCATTGGCGCCATATTCAGCGCCCCGCTCGGAGGGGCGGTGCTGGCGGCCGAGATCATCTACCGGGACGACTTCGAGTACGAGGCCCTCCTGCCCGGTGCCTTCGCCTCGGTCATCGCCTACGCCATCTTCGGGGCGGTCTTCGGTTACCGCTCGCTGTTCTCTATCCCCGGAGGCTACGCCTTCCAGCCCGAGCAACTGGCCTGGTTCGCCGTCATCGGGGCCCTGGCCGGGGGCATCGGCCTTTTGTACTCCAAGTCCTTTTACGGCGTCGCCCGCCTGGCCGCCCGGCTCCCGTTTTCGCGCAAGCTCCGGCCAGCGATGGGAGCGTTGCTCACGGGCCTCATCGCCCTGTGGCTCCCCGAGGTGTTGGGCACGGGTTACGGATGGGTGCAAAAGGGCCTCTCGGCCGACCTTAGCCACCTGCCTTTGTATGTCGTCATCGCGCTCCCCTTCGCCCGCATGGCGGCGACGGACTTCTCCATTGGCAGCGGGGGCTCGGGCGGCGTGTTCGGGCCGGGGATGGTGATAGGTGCGTTCAGCGGGCTGGCCGTGTGGCGCCTGCTCGAGCCCTTCGCCCCCGGTGTCGGCCACAGCCCGGCCCCGTTCGTGGTGGTGGGCATGATGGCCGTGTTCGGGGGGATCTCACGTGCCCCCATCGCCGTGATGCTGATGGTGGCCGAGATGACGGGCAGCATCGACCTCCTCGGCCCGGCACTGGTGGCTGTCACCATCGCCTGGTTCATAGTCGGGCGCTCAGACGACAGCATCTACCGCTCCCAGCTGCGCACGCGGGACGATTCGCCCGCCAGCCGGCTGCGTTTCGGGCTGCCGCTCCTGCCTACGCTCAGGGTCTCCGACGTTGCCAGCCCTCCGAGGGTGACGTTCCAGGACCGTACCCCTGCCGCCGAAGCCCTCCGGGTGCTGCACGAGGCGGCACTACCGGGCGCCCCGGTCGTCGACGCCCGGGGGAGCTACCTGGGTACCGTTGGAACAGAGCGCCTCGAGGAGGTGGCAACGTCCGGCCCCGAGGCCGGGCTCGGCGACGCCATCGACACCACGACGGCGACCGTGCCCGCGTCTGCCACCCTCGACGTCGGTCTGGAGGCCCTGGTCCAAGCAGGTGGGGGCTGGGTGCCCGTCACCAGCGGCGACCGGCGCGTGGTGGGAGTCCTCTCCGCCGAGGACCTCCTAGGCGGCTATCACAGGGCTCTGGACGCCTACACCGGCTACGTCTACAACGTGAGCTCACATGCCCTGGCTGTGGAAGAACGCGTGGGCCGCGGCGCTCCGGTCGCCGGTCACCAGGTCCGCGACGCCGGCTTGCCCCCGGGGTGCGTGGTGGTCACGGTGCAGCACAAAGGCGTGCTCAGCTACGCGACGGGGTCGACCGAGATCGGCCAAGGCGACACCTTGAGCGTGCTGGTCGCCGCCGAGCAGGTCGGCCGGCTGCGGGAGCTCGTGCGTGGGGACGACGAGCCGCCCGAGCCCGAGGGAAAGCAGCCGCTCGTCTAGGCCAACGTTCGTCCTCGTCCCGCTAATGCTGCTACTCGTTAGACAGCCGGGAGTTCAGGGGGGTACCGGCCACTGCAGCGGGTAGCATCTCCCGGGCACCCCGTCCGAAGCGGACGGCGCTTAGGGGCGCGTGCAGGACGGTCTCTTTGGAGGTGGTGTGCTAAAAGTCGAGCACGAACAGACGGGCGACGGGTACACCATCTGCCGCCCCGTCGGGGAGCTTGACGCCTTCACGGTCAGCCAGTTCCGTCAGGCGCTGGCCGAGCTGGCCAATGGGCCGCGCCTGGTGATCGACATGAGCGGGGTGCCTTTTGTCGACTCCGCCGGCCTCGGTGCCCTCATCGGGGGGATCCGCCGAGCCCGTGAGCTGGGCGGTGCCGTGGTCGTGGTCTGCAACCGGCCCAGCCTGGTCAGGACCTTGCGCACCACAGGTTTCGACCGGATCGTCGCTATGACCGGCACGGTCGACGAGGCCAAGACGGCCTTCGAGGAGTCCCGTGGACAAGGCTCTCCCGCCGAAAGCTAGTCGCTCCTGCTTGGGGACGACGAGCCATCCGGCGCCGAGGGAAAACAGCTGTTCGTCTAGGTCTCGCTCCCAGGCGAGGTGGGGTAGGGCGGGGGCGATGGACCTCGCCGCCGACGGGCGTGATCGCCCGCTGCGTTGGCGCCCTCTCGCCACCGTGGTCGGTCAGCCGTGGCCTCCCGCCGCCAGGAGGCCGGCTGCAAATGGGGCCCGGTCCTCCCGCTGCCTGGAGGCCGGCCGCAATGGGGCCTCGTCCTGTCCCCTCAGATGACCGCTCGTGACCCCATCGAGCGTTACTCGGCCAACAATTCCTTCTTGGCCCGGGCCAGAGCCTCCAGGTCGTCGGGGGCGACCTGCGGGGCCGGTAGGTCCATCTCGTCGATGGCGTGGACCACGATGCCGCCCACCAGCGCCCGCAGGGTGTACTTGTGGTCGGCCGGCACCACGTACCACGGCGCCCAGGCGGTGGACGTAGCCGTGAGGGCTTCCTCGTACGCGGCCATGTAATCGTCCCAGTGNNCTTGGAGACGTGCAGGAAGATCTTCACGACCCGGGTGCCGTTGCGGTGGAGGTGGAGCTCGAAGGCGTTGATGTCCTCGTAACGGTCCTCCCACACGTTGTTTGCCGGCCCTTTGCCCGGGAGGGGCCCTCCTCGGGCCAACAGCTCGGGGTGCACCCGGACGACCAGGACCTCCTCGTAGTAGGAGCGGTTGAAGATCCCGATCCGCCCGCGCCCGGGGAGCGCCTTGGCGGCCCGCCACAAGAAATCGTGGCCGAGCTCCTCGGAGGAGGGCTGCTTGAAGGCGGTCACCTCGCAGCCCTGGGGGTTCACCCCCGACATGACGTGCTTGATGGTCCCGTCCTTGCCGGCGGCGTCCATGGCCTGGAGCACGACCAGCAGGGCGTGAGTGCCGTTGGCCCACAGCAGTTCCTGGGATGCTTCCAGCTCGTCGACGAAGGACTGCAGGTCCTCCTCGGCCATCTCCTTGCGTTTTTTTGCCTTGGTGGCCCCGAGCCAGTCGACCTTGGTCGACTCGGTGCTGCG
>PMWT01000101.1 GCA_003166025.1 Acidimicrobiaceae bacterium
GAGGCACTGAACGCGCTGGCGCTAAAGGCGCTGGCACTGAACGCGCTGGGGCTGAAGGCGGACGGGCTGAAGGCACTGGCGCTGAAAGCCGAGGCGGAGAAGGCCGAAGCACTGAACGCGCTGGCGCTGAAGGCCGAGGCACTGGCCGCGTCGCCCGGGTTCTCGGCACCGAGAGCCAACAGGTTTGGCGTGGAGGAGGTCTCCGAGGAGAACGCCTGGCTGATGTCGGAGAAAACGGCGATGTCGTAGTCGGCCGGCACGTTGGCCAGTGAGACTTGGACCTGCTGGTCCGGCTGGACGGGGACCTCGTACCAGAGCGACTCCCCCGTTTGGTCGATGCTCTCGCTGGTGCTGCCGGTCCCACCGCCTCCAGACGCGTTCGGGGTGAGCACCACGGGCTGGGCATTGAACCACGACGTGTTCGGCTGAAGGACCGAAGGCGTCGCGCTCACCTCATTGGAGGCCCCGCTGGCCGTCGAGCCGTTGAGCGCCTCGACCGTGAAGTAATAAGGGGTGCCATCGGTAAATGGCGTCCCGCCGGCCAGGGTGGTGACCGTCGTGCTGGTGGCCGGGGCGGTGACCGTGCTGATGGGAGTGGCGGTCTCATCCCCTGGGCCCGTGCCGGCGAAGACTTCGTAGCTCGTCGGGCTCGTTCCTCCCGGAGGTGCGCTCCACGTGAGGTTTACGGCGCCGTTGCCAACCGCGGTAGCGACGAGCCCGGTCGGCGCGGCCGGCGGCGGCGGCGGCTCGAGGGTAAACGTCCCCTCGAGGAATGGGTACTCGTCGTAGTTGGAGCCGGACACGTAAAAGCCGTACGTCTCGCCCTGGCTCAGGTCCGAGAACATGTAGGTGTTCTGGTAAGAGAAAGAGCACCCAATGTTGCTCGCGCTCACGAGCGTGGTCGCCCCGTTTATTGAGGTGAAGGCCTGCAAAGTCGCCGTGGCGTCGAAACAGGAATGGCTGCCCGTCCAGACGTACGTCCAGGAGACCGTCTCGGCCTGTAGTGCGGTGGCCTGGAACGTCCACGTCGCGCCGCTCGTGAACCCAAGGCTTTCGTCTTCGCCGCAGCCCGCAAAGGGATCCGCGGGATTGCAGTCGTAATAGCTGAAGCTCGGGTCCCCGTTTGCGCCATCGCTCAAGAGATTGGTGGTGCCGCTGCTCGGCCCGGAGACAGACCAGACGTCCGTGGAGGGTTGGGCGCTCGCCTGGGTGACGTCGAGGGGGACGGCGACCATGGCGCCGATGGATGCCACCACTGCGGTGGCGGCCAGCAGTGCTCGACGGACGAGGCGAGCCGACATTCGTGGACCTCCCTTTAGGTCCCCCTTCATTGGCATGAGAGGACCAGCTGACCTAGCCTAGCCGGGACCCTAACGAGGACCAACGCCCAGCGCAAGGCAAGAGAGGGACCGAATTGTATCCGCGTATCCTCGGCCACGGAGAGTAAGCAGAAGCACCTCGTGCCCGCTTTTGCAAAAGATGCGCGCCTGATTGCTCGGCGCGCTATTTCGCCCCCTAACTCCTATGGGCCAATCCTGGCCCGGCATAGCCGCAGCGCCAGCTGGAAGGAGGCGTCAGCGCCGAGTTCTTTGCCCGTGGCGTGCTCGACCGGCGCCTGGTCGCCCAGAGCCTCACGGGCCGATCCCAGCCGTTCGTCGAGCTCAGCCTGGACGGCGGCCACCCGGGGCGACCCGATCGCCTCCCGGATCGCCTCCGCCGCACCGACCAGCTGCAGCGCCGCCCGGGGGTCGTCTCCGGCCAGGGTCATGGCCAGGTCCTCAAACAAAATGCACTCCGCCCACTTGTCCCCGGTGAGCCCGAACGTGGCCAGCGCCTCGGAATAGTTCCGGCACGCCGCGGCCAGATCCCCGAGCTCCCGGGTCGTATTGGCGAGGTTGTGCCGGGCCATGGCGACCATCCACGAGTCCCCGACCTCGAGCTCGATCCTCAGCGCTTCTTCGAGGTGCGACCGGGCGGCGCCGTAGTCACGCTTCAGGTGGGCGATCATGCCGAGATTATTGCGGGACACCCCGATCCCCCAGCGGTCCCCAAGCCGCGTGCGCAAATAGAGCGCCTGCTCGTTGAGCTCCTGGGCACGCCCATAATCTTCTTCGTACTCGGCGACTATGGCGAGGTTGCTTAGCACTGACGCCTCGGCCGGCCCGTCCCCCAAGGCCATCCTGATGGCGAGGCTGGCCTCGTATTGCGCCCGCGCCTCGGCGTAGTCACCCCTCTGGGCGGCGATGGTCCCTCGTAGATGAGCAACGCGGCCCAGCCCGGCGTCATCGCCGGCCGCCCCGAAACTGCGCCCGGCCAGGTCGAGGTCGGCCACGGCTGCGTCGAAACGCCCTTGCTTGCGCACCGTGTCCGCCCGCGCCGCCCGCGCCCGGGCGGCGGCGATGACGTCCTGGCGTCTTTCGGCCAGTTCGAGCGCGTCCCCGAATACCGCCTCGGCGTCGGCCCAGTCCCCGCGTAGCTCGAGGACGGAGCCCAGCTTCAGCAGCACAGGCCCGCGGGCCTCGTCCGTCAGAAGGGGAACGACCCGGCGGAAGTAGTCGACCGCGGCATCGTTGGCAAAACGGGCCTGGGCCGCCTCCGCCGCCTGGAGCAGGTAGTCCCGCTTCTTGTCCTCCTCGGTGCTGTGCCAGAAGTGGTGGGCGAGCAGGTCGAGGGCCTGCGGTTCGCTGATCTCCAGCCAGGAACCGATACGGCCGTGCAGCACGCTGCGTAAGGCGAAGGGCAGGCTGTCGTAGGCGACCTCTCGGATGACGGCGTGCTTGAAGGCATAGCCGTCAGCGGACGGTGCTTCGTGCACCACCAGGTCTAAGGCGCACAGCCGGCGGAGGTACCCGGTCACCTGCCGTTCGGCCCCCAGGTCCGGGTAGGCCCCGGTGAGCACGCCCACGCCGAACTCCCGCCCGATGACACTGGCCACCTTCAGCGTGCGGCGGGGAGGCTCGGCCAAGGTATCTATGCGTGAGAGCACCAGGGTGGCCAGGCTGGCGGGCAACTCGACCGACGCGGCCGAGCCGTCGGACAGGTCCGCCCCCTCGGCATGCAGGTAGTTGACCAGTTCCTCGAGGTAGAAGGGGTTGCCCTCGGCCCGGTCCGTAAGCCGGGTGAGCAGACTGTCGGGGGCTGTCATCTCCGGGCCGTACAGCTCGGCCAGGCGGGCGGTGACGAGCTGGCGGCAGCTCGGAGCGTCGAGCCGGTCCAACGCCACGACCGTGGTGTACGCGAGCGCGGGGGCGCTGAACGAGCCGGGCCGGTAGGTCAGGACAATGAGCACGGGAAGGGCCGCGACGGCCCGGGCGAGGACGAACAGCAGGTCCACTGAGAGCGGGTCCAGCCAGTGGCAGTCCTCGAGCAGCAGGACGACGGGCTCGTTCTCGGCCCGCCGCGTCAAGTAACCCAGCAGTAGCGACTCGAGCGACGTCTTGCGCAGCTTGGCGTCGAAAGCCCGTGTCAGCTCGTTGTCGTCGATGGTGGTGCCGAGGACGGTCCCGAGCAACGGGAGCCGTGGGAGCAGGCCGGGGTCAACGGCAACCAGGGCGCGCTCCAGGTCCGGCGTCGGGTCGCCCTCCGCGCTGACCCCGAGCAACGCCGCCCAGATCCCTTGCCAGGCGAGGTAACTGGTGCGCGACCCCACCGAGGCCGCTGCTCCGGCGTAGGTCGACAGGCCGCGTTCGCCCAGCAGGCGCATAGCTTCGTCGACCAACCGCGACTTGCCCATGCCGGCCTCAGCCTCTATACCGACGACCTGTCCGTGGCCGGCCCAGGCCCGCTCCGCCAGCTCGAGCAGGCTAGCCAGTTCGCCCGCCCGGCCAACGAGAGGGTGGACGGGGCGGCGCTGGCGGTACTCGGCGCTGCGGCTGCGTCCCGTCAGCCGGCAGGCCTTCACGGGCGCCGCCTTACCTTTCACCGTCAGGTCGGCGAGGTCGTCGAAACTGAAACTGCCGCCGGCGTCGCGTGCCACATCGGACGTCACGTAGATCTGGCCCGGTGGAGCGGCTGACATCAACCGGGCGGCCAGGTTGACAGGGTCGCCGAGACAGGAGAAGGCGCGGCGGTGACGGTGGCCGTAGGCCCCGCTGCGCAGCCGGCCCTGGGCCACGCCCACCTGCAGGCCCGTGACGGCGGTCCCGGTCTCCAGGTCCAGGACATCGAGCGCGGCCGCACAGGCCCGGGCGGCGTCGTCCTCGTGAGCCAGCGGCGCACCGAAGACGGCGTGGATGTAGGCGCCCTTGTCGCCGATCGTGAGCTGGAGAAGGTTGCCGCCGTACCCGTCGATGACCCGCTGCGCTCGCCGGATGAAGTGGTCGAGGAGGAGGTGGGCCTCGTCGTCATTGTCGTAGTCGATGCCACCGAAGCGGACGAACATGGGCACGGCCGGTCGCAGCTCGGAGAGGAACTCGCCCCGACCGGCGCCCACCCGTTCGTACACGGCGGGAAGAAGCCATTGCCGGACGACTGATTTGGGCAGTCTGGCGTAGGCCAGCGGCGGCTGCGCCGGGGGCAGGGAGCCGGGCATGGCACCGACCACACCAACCCGATCGAGCCCCTCGCCGCGGACCAGGGCGAGCTCCACCCGGCCGGCGAGCGCGTCGAGCGTCGTCGAGTCGAGGACGACTTCGCCCCTTTCGGCATGGTGCTCGGCCCTCGCCAAGCGGTCCATCAGGGCGCCGGCCAGGGCGTCGATGAGCTGGATATCAGGGTCGCCCACCACAAACCGGCGAGCGTTTCCGGCGGCCACCGCCACCTTCATCCCGAGCTGGATGGTGGAGCCTCCAGTGGTGGAGACCGTCTGGACGCGCGCCATGGCCTGCTGCATCTCGAGCCCACAGGCCGCTCCCAGCACACCGTCGTCGCCATCGAGCCAGCACGTAACGGCGTCGCCGCTGAAGTAGATGACGCTGCCGCCGAAGCGGTGCAGCTCGCCCAGCACGGCATCGAAGACCATGTTGAGCACGGCCGTGAGCTCCTCGGCCCCCCGTTGCGGCCCCAGCTCGGCGGCCAGTGCCTCAGTGAGGGGCGTGAAACCGGAGATGTCGGCGAAGATCGCCGCGCCCGAAACCCGGTCGAGCATCGGCGACCCGGCCGCCAGCGCCCGCCTGCGGTCACCAGCGATGTAGGCCTCGACGTTATCGGCCAACAAGTCCGGCGACGCTGCCGCCCGCCGGGGGCTGGCTCGTGTCCGGGGCGTTAGGCTCCGCGGCTGCACCTTAGGACGGTACACCCGATCCGGTCACCCGACCAGGCCGGGGAACCCGAATTCGCGGTTCGTCCCCTAGCCCCGGGCCACCAGCGCCACCAGGCCCGGCACCGGGTCGGGCCCGACGTGGCTGTCGGCCACAGCGTGCAGCCGGTCGGGCCCGGTCCTGGTCAGGCCGTCGCGCATGGACCACCTACCGCTTCACTGAGCGCAGCTTGAAATGGGCGCCCGCCGTGTCGGTGAGCGTGGCCAGGCGGCCATAGGGGGTGTCCTGGGGGGCCGTAACGACCGAGCCGCCGAGGGCCACAGCCCGCTCGGCGGTGGCGTCTATACCGTCGACCTCGAAGTACACCGACCAGTGTGAAGGCAGGCCATCGGGCAAAAAGGCGCCGGCGTCCATGATGCCGGCCAGCTCACCGTCGCCGGACGGGTTGCGCATGACGCTGTACCGGAACTGGTCGCTGTCGCCGACCGTGTTGGTGTCCCAGCGGAACGCGGAGCGGTAGAACGCCACCGCCTTGGCGTAGTCCCGGGTAAGCAGTTCGAACCAGTCGGGCGCACCGGGCTCGTCGATGACACTGAACCCATGAAAGGTCCCGGGCTGCCATGCCCCCACAGTGGCGCCGGTCGGGTCGATGAGGACGGCCTGGGTGCCGAGGTCGGCGACCGCCATGGCCGGCGCCACCACCCGGGCGCCCTCTGCCTCGGCCGTTTCGAGCGTCTTGGCAATGTCATCGGTGGCCAGGTAAACCTTCCAAGAGTTATCGGCCTTCATATCGCCCATGTCGCCCATACCCCCGGCCACAGGCGCACCGTTGCGGGTGAACATGAAATAGCCGCCGAACTCCGGGCTCGGCTCCTGGGCTTCCCAGCCCAACAGGTCGGCGTAAAACTTACGGCTACCTTCGACATCGGACGTCCACAGGTCGGCCCAGCATGGCGAGCCGATAGGAGCAGCGCTGCGTGAGGTCATGTCATCTTTCCTTTTCTTTAAGGGAAATCGGTCATCTGCTGTGACGGCCCGGGGGCGGGGCACTCATCGGTCCCCGAGGGACAGACGATGAGATCGCCGGCCATGGGCCGTCAACTTGGGTGAATGTGCCCCGCTAAGCCATGGTGCCGCGTAACTGTCGTCGGCCCTGACGGTATGCCATTGGCGACCGTTGTGCTGGAGGGACCGGGCGAGCCCGACGTGGGGACCGTGGACGACGTGGCCCGTCTGTCCCTGGCGGCGTCTCGGTTGGGGGGCAGGGCCATCCTCACCCACGTCCTGCCGACGCTCCGGGAGCTGCTCGAACTGGCCGGTCCATTAGGAGCCGAGATTGAGGGGCAGGCCGAACTCGGGGAATAGCCGTTCGGGGCTCAACAGGGCCAGGAACCACGCCATACCGGTTATCTTTCCTTCTGAGATCTCCAGGACCTGAAGGGCCCACGGGGCGAACCCGCCGGCCGGGTCGGGCCGGTACTGGCCGAAAGCCGGGCAGCCGTTGGCTGACGTGGGCACGAGACGCGAACCCCGGCAGCCGCTCGGCCCCGGCTCTACCATGAACCGGGCGATGTTGCCCGCCCCCCGGACCCACATGGCGAACGGCGGCATCGACTGCACGGCATCCTCGTGCAGCAACGTCACCAAGCGCTCGATGTCGTAGCGCTCGAAGGCGTCCACATAGCGCTTCAACAGTTCGGCATCAGCGTCGCCCAGCGGCGCCGGCCGGGCCTCGGCCGGCAAGGCGCCCAGGGTGGCCCGAGCCCGCTGAAGAGCGCTGTTGACCGCAGCCACGCTCGTGCCGAGAAGCTCGGCCACCTCGGCCACCTGCCAGCGCAGCACCTCGCACAGGATCAGTGCAGAGCGCTGACGGGGCGGTAGGTGCTGCAGGGCCGTGACGAAGGCCAGCCGGACGGACTCCCGGTAGGCGGCCACCTCGGCCGGGTCGGCCCCCTCGGGCGCCACCCGGGCATCGGGGACGGGGGTGACCCAGGTGGCTTCGGGCAGCATGGGCCCGAGAAATGACTCGTCAGGAGGCGAGGCCGGGCCCATCTCCATGGGCCGGGCGCGTCGCTGGACCTGGCGGTGCATGTCGATGCACACGTTGGTGGCGATCCGGTACAGCCACGAACGAAGGCTGGAACGCCCTTCGAACCCGGCAGCGTTGCGCCAGGCCCGCAGCATTGCTTCCTGGACGGCGTCCTCGGCTTCGAAGCCCGACCCGAGCATCCGGTAGCAATAACCGGTCAGCTCCCGCCGGAAGGGCTCCAGGTCAGGTAGGGCCACGGAGGCCTCGCGCATAGGCATCGCCTTGAAGCGTACCGGTGGCAACTCGAGTGCGACCTCTGCCATCAGAGGTTGGACGTCGCCGGCGGTCAGGGCTCATCGGTGCCTCGCCGGCGCGAGACTCGCTCCGTGCCCATCGAGAGCGCTGCCGCCGGCGACAGGGCCCCCGGTACTGCCGGCCCCGACCGCAGCGCTCCTGCTCCTCAGCGCGATGTCGCCGCCTTCGAGGAACGTGCTCCCACGTACGAAAGTGGTCGGCTTGGCAGCATGCACCGGGAGATCGCCGATCGCACCGCAGATCTGGCTCTTTCCGCGCCGGCTGGGATGGGCGCGCCACAGCGGATCCAATTAGTAGGTAGCAGCCCGCCATTAGCCCCCCGCCACCACGCCGCCTTTTGCATTTCCTTACGGGTAACAGGCGTCTGTCCCAGAGCTTTTTGCTTTTCCGATCGTTTTTCGGCATGAAACCGCAAACACTCCAGCGAAGACTGAGCCCGCGCGTAAGTAAGTCCCCAAAGCAGCCGCTGCGCCCGGAGATAATAGGGAATTACCCACAGAGACAACAAGGTAATGGCGGTCAATGAACACGTCGCCGCCAGCAACACCCGGCACCAATCCACGTTCATCGGCGACAACGCCCGCTGGGGGGCGGCGTCAGCGGGGGGATGTCCAGCTCGCCGCCCGATCCGCCCGGTTGGGGCACACCGAGCGGCGCCGGGAGTTCCTTGTCTACCGGTGCCCCCCGGCGTGCCCGACGACGAGAGTGCGGCAGGCTCTCGGCGTCATGGGTCGGGTAATCCCGTCCTAGGACGTGCTCAGGGCCACGAACCCGGGCCGCAGCTCTTCGGGCGGCGTCGAAACCTCGCGCAACTTGGTGGCGGCCACGGCAAGGACCGACAACGCCGACGCTCCGGCTATGAGCCACAAGGTGGACCGGGTGCCCACGCTGCCCGCCAGGGCGCCACCGAGGAAGGACCCTAGGGGCATGGCCCCCATGACGAAGAACTTCATGGTGGCGGTCATCCGGGCCAGGAGCGGGGCCGGCGTGATGGCAAGGCGCAGGCTGACCTGGTTGACCCCGTAGAACGGAGATGCCAGTGCCCGCATGAACCATCCCACCACCAGCACGGGGACGGCGTCGGCCGGCCTCGCCATAGGGAACAGAAGTGGGGCCGCCCCGCCGAGCAGGGCACCCACGAGCATCGTCCGCCCTATCCCCAGGCGGGCGGTGACCCGACGTACCATTGGCGCTCCCAAGACGAACCCGAAGTTGCCGAGGAGGAAGACCGCACCGATCGTGCCGGCGGAGAAGTGCAGCACCCTGGCCTCGAAGAGCACTAGGACAACGTTGAGGGCCGCCCCCACGGCGTTGGTGGCCCCCACGTAGACCGCCGTCCAGCGCAACAGGTTGTGACCGGCGACGAACCGCAGGCCCTCGGCCATCTGCTTGCACATGCCGGGCACGTTCTCGGGGAGGGGGACGACCGGTTCGGGCCGGCGGATGCGCTTCATGGAAAGGCCCGCCACCACGAAGCCTAGGGCGTCCACCAGCAGAGCCACCGGTGCGGATAGAGCCTTGATCAGTAAGCCGGCCAAGCCGGGCCCTAACAGCTGGGAGCCGGAGTCACAGAGCGAAAGGCGGGCGCTGGCCTCGTGCAGCCGGGACGTCCCCACCAGGGATGGCAGGTACGCCTGCCAGGCGATGTCGTAGAAAGTTGTCATGAGGCCCACGAGCAAGGCGACCACGTACAGGACCTCGACGTCGAGGTGGCCGAGCGCCCAGAGCACGGGCACGGCCCCGAGCACCCCCGCCCTCCCGATGGCCGAGTACAAAAGCACCGGGCGCCGCCGGCCCCGCTCCAGCCAGACACCTACGGGCAGACCGAACAAGAGGTAGGGGATGGTGCCCAGAGCCGAGAGCACCCCCACTTGAAGAGCGCTGGCATGCAAGAGGACAATGGCGGTAAGGGGCAAGGCGAGAAGGCTCACCTGCGACCCGATGCCGGCGGAACCTTCGCTCAGGAACATCTTGAGGAAGTCCCTGTCATGCATGAGGCCCCTCGTTGCCGGCAGTGGCTCGGCCCGCGTGGCTAAATTCGACGTCATTGTGCTACTAAATCCCTTAGAGACGACCTGGTACCGGCACCGTAAGTTAGCAGGTAGGCAGTACCGGGCCCGGCATTTGCCCTTGGCCGGACGGTGCCCGTCATCCGCTGCCACCCACGGCACGCCCGAAAAACCCGAGCCCCGGTGCAAGCTTTGGCCGGCATCGTCCGGCACAAACTTTACTCGGCGGCTCCCAGGCGGGACTTTAGGCGGAACCGGCGGCGGAAGCAGGAGCCCAGGTCACAGCGGCCGTCACCACGATGCCGGCGACCGTCGAGCCGATGGTTGGGACGAGGTCGAACAAGGCCACGAGGAGGGCTAGGAGCAGCGGGCAGGGAACGCCGAAGAAGGTCAGCCAGATGAAGGTGCCCACCCCGGACATGACCGAGGTCAGCAGGTTGCCGAGCATGAAACCGCCCACGCGGTCGAAGACCTCTTCGGTGAGCGCCGCCACGCGCGGGCGCCGGCTCAGAGGGCCGAGCGAAGAAAACCCAGTCTCACCAGGGGTTCTTCCTCGGGTGCTCAAGATAACGGTCGATATGGGCGGGCCCGGCGTCGCCGCTGGTAGCCGACGGTGGCGCTCCCGATCGGGCAATCTGTCGCCGCGACGTGGTGGTGCTTAGTCACACCAGAGCGGTGATCGTAGGGTGTGCTAATAATGGGTGCCGCGCTTCCGCGCAGTCACCCCGACGAAGGGACGGTAAACCCGTGTTTGTGACAGTCATCCACAGAGTTCACGACCCCGAAGGCTTTCAGGCCGCGGAGGCCAAGGCACTCGAAGCCGGGCTTCCTTCCCACGTTGCGTTGCCAATCCATGCGGCCACCAACGATCACGGGCTCGGCATCTGCATCTGGGAAGGCGAATCGGTCGAAGCCGTGCGTGAGGTGGTTGAAGGCGCGGTCGGACCATGGGCGAACAACGAGTATTACGAGATGCACGTGGACGGACTTACGCCGCAGCTCGGAAAGTAACCGGCTGATCGCGACGACCCGGATCTGCCGATCGGCGTGCCTCACCAGGCAGTGTTGCCGGGCGACGAGGCGGGTACCGAGTCGGCGTCGTACTGGCGCGGAGGGGGGCTTGGCTGGCGACCTAGCCTGGTGCGATGGCCGAGCGGCGGTTCGACACCGCGGTTGAGATCGAGATGACCTCCCGAGCCCGGGACTGACCGGTGCGCAAGATCATCTGGATGATCTCGGTGTCGGTCGACGGCTACATGGAAGGGCCGGACCGCGAGATCGACTGGCACATGGTCGACGACGANNGGCTGGCCGGCGCCGGCGGCTTCCTCGAAGGTCGGGTCACGTACGAGCTGATGGCTGACTTCTGGCCGACCGCCGACCAGGGCCCGGCCGCCCCGCCGACGGTCGTCGAGTTCGCGCGGATCTGGCGGGACATGCCGAAGGTCGTTTACTCGCGCACTCTGGAGCGGGCCGAGTGGAACGCGACGGTCGTCGCCGATGTGGTGCCGGCCGAGGTGCTCGCCCTCAAGGCACGGCCTGGTGGAGACCTCGTCCTCGGCGGCGCCGACCTGGCCGCGGAGTTCGCCAGTCACGACCTGATCGACGAGTACCGCCTCTACGTCCACCCCGTGGTGATCGGACGTGGCACGCCGATGCTCCGGCCGTCGGACGCGAAGGTCCCGTTGGGGCTGATTGAGACGCACACTTTCGGCAACGGGGTCGTCATGTTGCGGTACGAGCGGCGTCCTCTGGGGCCGCTCGTGATCGGCGATAGCGGGCACGGGTCATCGAGCGGCCAACCGGATGGCCTTGGGCACAGAACTGAGGGCGCGTAAGGTGCTCGGTAGCAGGCTGTGATCGCAATGTTCAGGCCGATAATGCCCAGCGCACCGCCTCTTCGACGGGCGAGCGCTCAGCGGCTGGACGGCTGGGGTCGATAGGACCGACGCCGGCAAGCGGTGGTGCGGCACTCGTCGGCAAGCTCACGGGGGAAGGCCCCTTTGAGAAGCACTACGCCGTCAGCGACGAAGCGCTCCACCTCAGCGTCCGTCAGTGCTGCNNCCTCGGGCCGTCGCTCATGGGGCCTGAACTTACTGAGAGTACAGGACGGTGCTCCCTGCTAAATATGGCGTAAGGGTCTGAAGAGCCCAGTGAGGATCTCGGCTCAGAGAAGGCAGCGAAGCGTGAGCAGACTGCCCTTGAAGTCCAAAAGTCCCCTTGAAATTGCCGGAGGTTCGCCGGGCGCGACCTCGCAGCGACCAAAGCTGAGGCAATACCCAGCAAANNAAATTGCTAACGGGATGGTCCCCACCGCCACCTCAACGACGTCCTCAGCCGTGACCACGGTCACGGCAGAACGCCTATGTTGCCGCCAAGGCCACGCCAGACCAGCCGGCCGACGGCGGTACCGATTGGTAGCCCTACGATGACGCCGACGAGAGCGACGGTCGTGGTTTGCCACGAAACAAAGAGGGCCACTTGCCGGCGAACGAAGCCAAGGGCTTTGAGCAGGCCCATCTCCGTCCGGGATCTCGGCACGCTGACTACCAACAGGTGCACAAGGGTGGCTGCACCGAAAACGATCAGGACCAGGCCGAACATTCGAGGGAAGTTGACAGCGTCACCGAAGTTGACCAGGTTGGTCGGGCAGCAGGGTAGCTCCCCTCGTCGGAGTAAGTTGGAGCGTACCGGCCAAGAACGGCGCACCCCGTCGGCCCGGCACAGAGCTCACGAGCAGCGAGCCTTCCGTACTTATCGCGTACCTGAGCTCAAATGCCAACTGTGCCTGCGTCGCCGGGCACCGGGTTGGTCCTCATGCCGACCCGCAGTGGGCCAGGTTCCCACACTACCCCGACCAACAGGGCGCCCCGGAAAGCTCCGACGTGGAGACCTTCTGNNATGCGACCACTGAGCGCCGACGATGTGGTGCGGGGCCAGTTCACCGGCTACCGCGACGAGGCGGGCGTGGCGGAAGGCTCCGACGTGGAGACCTTCTGCGCCCTACGCCTCTTTATCGACTCCAATCACCACGGCTAAGGCGAAGTCTCGGGTACCCTTTTCCCATCGACCACAGAGGACCTCTTGCCACGGCCGCCCCCCGACCGGAGCGGCGGAGCTGCGGAGCGGCGGAGCTGCGGAGCGGCGGGGCGACGGGGCGGAAAGACGACTACCGCTGGCGCCGAGGCGCGGGCCCGGCAATGAGACCGGTAAAGGCTGCACTGATCGTGGTCTCGGGTGTCCTAGGGACTGTGCTCTTGTCCGAGGCGCTGCACTGGCGGGCGTCGAAAAGGTTCTTAGGCAAGGGACACGTGCCTGGGCGCTGCGCGGTCGTAGTGCTCGGCTTCCCGGCTAGGCGGGACGGGAGACTGCACCCCATCCAGAAATGGCGCACGGACATGGCGAAGCGCGCCTTCGCCAGCCTGGGCGCCGAAAGGATCGTGTTCTCCGGCGGGCCGTCGCGGGGCCGGCCGTCTGAAGCAGAAACGATGGCGGCTTACGCGATGCAGCTCGGCGTGCCGGCTACATCGGTGCGGACTGAGACCAAGGCCAAGAGCACTTGGCAGAACATCGAGTTATCCCTGCCCATGGTCGAGGGCTTCGACCGACTGGCTATCGTGTCCGACCCACTGCACGCGGCGCGTGGTCGGCGTTTCGTTAGGGCACAGCGCCCGGACCTGGCGGCCCATTTGGTGAGCGCCGGCGAGTACAGGCTGTTCGAACGCTGGTGGCTCAAGGTGCCCACCGCGGTCTACGAGACCTACGTCGCCCAACATCGCCGGCTACGCCCGGGCGCCCGCTACCGGTGATCCGCGTAGCCAAATATCGCCTCCGCCCATCTTGACTGCCATCTTGGGCACTGATAATTTTCGCGGGAGCCCTGAACCCAGGCATAGCCTTGTTGACTAGAGCCATATTGGCACCGTGCCAAAGCCCTCGGAGGGCAGAGCAGGGTGGAACTGGTCTTCTGTAACCAGCATCTTAGAGACCAGTTGACTTACGAACCCGTTGTCCTTGCGCTCATAATCGCCGGTGTGCAGAAGTTGGTCGAAGGGCCGCCCGTTCAAGGCGACGATGCGCCCCTCTCAACCCGCGCGCCGTTACACGAGGTTAGTCGGCGCGCAGATGCCGCCGGCCGCAGTGCCTCTACCTACCGCCAGCTCCCTGCCCAGGCAGGAAAAGAACAGCACGGAGCGACCCCAATCGTTCCCACCTGGGGCGCTTCGAGCGGCCCGAAACCCTGACCAGGAGCCAGCGCGGAGCGGAGCGGATAGTAGCTGGTCAGGGGCCTGTGACGGTCCTCCAAGATCATGTAACGTTCCGTGAGCTCATCTACAGCTCGCGGCCCCATCCCATGCCGTGGTAGAGGTGCTCGTCCTCGTCGCCTTCTACCTCTTCATATGCCGTGCGCAGGACCTTGGCCCGGTCACCCTTGATGTTCTCGGTCACCTGGCCGCTCCGCTCCCAGTTCAAGGCTTTGACGACAGACGCCCCGATGTCATGGACAACCTCACGACCGGGAGAACTGGCATCCGGGTCGAGACCGAGACCCTCGAAGATGCCCCTGACCACTTCGACTTGGTGGGTCGTCTCGGCGAGGTACTTGTAAGCTCCTCGTGCAGGTCAGCGTCCAAAGGGCCACGTGCCGTGGCCTAATACTATGGGGGACAGCACCCGGAACGGCCGGCAGACTGCGCGCCCTGCTCAAAGCTCGTGGGCACCGGCTCAAAGCTCCTGATTTGCCTGGCTTAAAGCTCCTGATTGATGGGCATCAGCACCAGGTCGCGTATGTTTACGTGGCGGGGCCGGGTCAGCATGTAGACGACCGCGTCGGCCACGTCCTCGGAACGTAGGCCGGCGCCCGCGGCCACACCGGCCGCCACCTCCTCGTCACCGCTCACGTTCCACAGGTCGTTGAGCACCATGCCGGGCGCCACCGCGCCCACCCGGACGCCGGACCCCACGAGCTGGCGGCGCAGGGCGTGGGTCAGCCCGTGCACGGCGTGCTTGGACGCGCTGTAGACGGGCTCCCAGTAGATCGCCTGGTGGCCCGAGATCGAGCTGGTGATGACGATGTCGCCGGCCCCGGCCGGGACCATGTGCTCGAGAGCGGCGTACACCGTGCGGACGACCCCGCCCACGTTGGTGTCGATCAGCCGCAGGAAACCGCTCAAGTCCCCACCGGCAAATTCGCCCCCTATGTAGATCCCGGCATTGGCCACCACGACGTCGATACCGCCGTGGAGGTCGACGGCGGTACGGATGAGCGCGGCCGTACTGGCCTGCGAGGTCACATCGGTGACCACGGCGGTAGCGGCACCGCCCAGGCTGCGGGCGACGGCCTCCAGCTTGTGCGCCGAGCGGGCGCCGAGCACGAGGTTCATGCCCAAACCGCCCAGGCTCTGAGCCACAGCCAGGCCGATACCGCTGGAGGCGCCGGTGACTACGGCCGTCCTGCCGGCCAAGGACGTTGCCATCGGCTAGCGCTGGACCCGGGCGGAGCCACCGGCGGCCAAGTCACGGACCTGCGGGAGAGTGGCCATCGTGGTGTCGCCTGGATAGGTCGTTATGAGAGCGCCGTGCGCCCAGCCGAGCTTCACCGCTTCCTCTGGCTCCTCCCCTGTCAGCAAGCCGTAGAAGAGCCCGGCAGCAAAGCCGTCTCCCCCACCCACGCGGTCAAGTACGTCGAGGTCGATCGTAGGCGCCGTGTACACCTGCCCGTCGATCGAGGCCACCGCGCTCCACTTGTGCCGGTTGGTCGAAAGCACGTCGCGCAGCGTCGTCGCCACCACCTTTATCTGCGGGTAACTTTCGAGCACTTTCTCGATCATGGCGACGAAGGCGCTCGCACCCGTTGCGGACGACCCCTCGACCTCGGGGCCCTGGATACCGAGCCCTTTTTGGAGGTCCTCCTCGTTACCCACCAAGACGTCGACGTTCTCCACTATGCGGCGGTTGATGGCGACCGCCTGCTCCTGGCCGCCCCAGATGCCCCAGAGCTTCGCCCTGTAGTTGAGGTCGAAGGAAATGACCGCCCCGGCAGCCTTGGCCGCCTTCATCGCCTCGATTATCAGTTCGCTGGTGGTGCTCGACAGAGCCGCAAAAACCCCGCCACTGTGGAACCAGCGCACGCCTTCGCTGAAGATCCCGGCCCAGTCGAAGTCCCCCGGTTTGAGCTCGGCTGCCGCCTCGTTGGCCCGGTTGTAGAACACGACCGGGGCCCGCACGCCATAACCGCGGTCGCTGTAGATGGTCGCCATGTTGGGACCGCGGACACCGTCGTGGGCAAATCGCTTGTAGACCGGGAGGACGCCTTTGGCGCGCACCCCTTCGGCGATGAGGTCGCCGATCGGGTAATCGACCATGGCGCTCACGATGGCCGTCTTGAGCCCGAAGCAGTCGGCCAAGTTGGCAGCCACGTTGAACTCGGCCCCGCTCGGGTGGATATGGCACGAGGTGGCCTTGCGGAAAGGGATCACCCCGGGGTCCAGACGGTGGTTGAGCGCTCCCAGGGCCACGAAGTCCAGGGCGGCCTGCGGTTGGATGTTCAGCCCATATTTCATCGCTCCAACTCCTCGCTCACGGCCGACGGGCCGGGTTTGGCGACAGCAAAGTCGGACGGTCGCAGATGTGCCTGCCCCGGCCCGAGCGCCCGTCATCGTACTCCAGCCTCGCCGTGGGTGTCGCTGGTCCACGGTGCTATCGGAGACCAGGTAGCCTTAAGGCGCTGATGCCAGTTCCCCGGGCCGATATCGTCCGATGCTCCAATTGCGCGACGAAAAACCGGGTCCCGGCCGACGCCGCAGGAGTTCCCAAATGCGCCAAGTGCGGCGCCGCCTTGCCCTGGGTGACCGAGGCGGGAGACGACGACTACGACGAGGTCGTTGGCAAGGCCACCCTGCCGGTCCTGGTGGACCTGTGGGCCGATTGGTGCGGCCCGTGCCGCATGGTGAGCCCGGCACTTGAACAACTGGCGTCCCAGATGGCCGGACAGCTCAAGCTCGTCAAGGTCAACGTCGACGACTCGCCGGCCCTGGCCCAGCGTTTTGACGCCAGGAGCATCCCGACCCTGCTGCTCGTCAAACGAGGCATCGTCATCTCCCGCCAGGTCGGGGCAGCGCCTCCTCACGCCCTACGGCAGTGGGTCGACAGCTCCCTCAGCGTTCCCGGCGGTCACGGCTAGGCGGACCAGGGTGGTCCTGTTACGGGGCGACGAGAAGCGTGAAGCCGAGGTGCCGGACGAACGGGAGCTTCAGGTACACCTACCCGCTGGCCAACGGCCGCCGACCACCTGCGCGTCAGGTTCCCCTACTGCGGTCAGGCTTTCCATGATCGTGCGCCCACGCCCGCCCACACGTCACTCGATCGCGGGAACCGGTAAGGGCCGCGTCGCGCCCCGCCAGCCTCTATCGTCATCGCTCGGGCGTCATCGCTCGGGAGCCGTCTCTCGGGACTGGCGCGTGGCCGCCGATCACTGGGCCGTCTCAGCATGCGCCCCGCAGAAGACGACCGCAGAACACGACCGCAGAAGACGACCGCAGAAAGAGGAGTGCCCCGATGAACGATCCCCACCAACCCCCGGTGGACTGGGACCGGCTGAAGCGACCGGTACCGTCCTGGTTCCCCGACGCCAAGTTCGGGATCTTCGTCCATTGGGGTGCGTACTCTGTCCCCGCCTGGGCCGAGCCGGTAGGCGAACTGGGAGCGGTCGAGGACCAGGTGTGGTTCCGGCACAACCCATATGCCGAGTGGTACTGGAACACCATCCGCCTCGAGGACAGCCCGGCCCGCATGCACCACCGGGAAACCTACGACGATGCCCCGTACGACGATTTCCTGGACGCCTGGGAGCCCAGCGAGTTCGACCCGGCCGATTGGGCGAAGCTTTTTGCCTATGCCGGCGCCCAGTACGTCATTCCCACCACCAAGCACCACGACGGGATAGCGCTCTGGGACGCTCCCGGGACAGGCACGAGGAACACCGTCAGACGGGGGCCCCACCGGGATCTCGTTTCGGCCATCGAAAGGGCGGTCCACGGCGCCGGCCTGCGCTTCGGCGCCTATTACTCCGGCGGGCTCGACTGGAGCGTGAGCCACTTCCCGGCGCTCGACACGCACGACGCCTTGCGCCTGCACCGGCCGCGCGACGCCGCCTATGCCGCCTATGCCTACCTGCACGTCAAAGACCTGATCGACCGGTACCGGCCCGACGTCCTCTGGAACGACATCGAATGGCCCGATGCCGGCAAGCACGGGACGTCCCTGGGCTTGCTTGAGCTTATGGAGCACTACTACCACCGCGTCCCCGACGGCGTCGTCAACGACCGCTGGGGCGACACCCATTGGGACTTCAAAACCAGCGAGTACCAGTTCCACCTGGACAGCGAACAGAGCGCGATGTGGGAAAACTGTCGGGGAGTCGGCCTTTCCTTCGGCTACAACCAACTGGAAAGTGCGGACCATCTCCTGGACGGCGACGGGCTGATAAAGCAACTTGTGGACGTGGTCTCCCGGGGCGGCAACTTCCTCCTCAACGTCGGGCCCACAGCCGAAGGGCTGATCCCGGCCGGCCAGCGGACGCCCCTCGAGAAGCTGGGAGCCTGGATGAAGCTGGGAGGCGACGGGATCTACGGGACCCGGCCGGTCCCGAACGACGTGGCCCAGCCGTCACAAGAGCCGTGGGCCCGCTGGTCTCAAAAAGGCGGCCGCGCCTGGGTCGTGGTCGACGCCTCGGGGCCGACTGAACTACCCGCCCGGCCCCAGGCGCTGGAACTGCGCTCGGCCGCTCTGGCCGGGGGTGGACCGGTGGCCGCTCGAGCGCAGGACGGGAGGATCCTCGTCGATCTCCCTCCTGGCCCTCGCCCTGGGCCGGCCGTGGTTTCCTTTGATCTCCTGGGGGGTGCCAACGGAACTTGAGGAGCTCCCAAACACCCCAAAGCCGACGTGGCCTCGGGCTCGATCGACCACGCCATCGCCGTGGAGCTGCCGGGCTGCTACGCCTACGTCTACCCGGCCGACCGCTCCGACTGCAACTCGCACGGCAACGACGGCTCGGCCCAGCCGCACGTGCTAGGCCCTACGCCGCACCCGGCTGGCGGTTCTCGGCGACGATCAAGTCCGGTCCTCGCCGCTCCCTTTGTCACCCGTCATGAAAATCACCCTCTCGTCCGGAGAAAAACCGTAGTTCCGAGCCGACATCCCATTGTCCACAGCCAGAGTGTGGCCGTTGATGGCCAAGGGCGCCCCCTCAACCAGAAAGGCAATGGCCTCGGCGATCTCCCTCGGCTGACTAATGCGCAGCATGGGAGCAAGGCTGGTGGCATCCGAGATAAATGTAGGGTGCCGTCCCAGCTCGAACCTCGCCTGTGCGTCGAACCTTGTGCTCACGGCGCCGGGCGCCACTGCGTTGCACCGTACGCCAAGGTGGCCGTACTCGACGCAGACGTAGCGGGTCAACGCCTCGATCCCTCCTTTAGCCGTGTCATACGGCCCATAACCGGGAAGGCCTCCTCGGGCATGCACCGACGAAATGTTCACGATTGCCCCCGCTACGCCATGCTCGAGGAACGAAAGCAGCGCCTCCCGCACACCGAAGACCACGGCTCGCAGGTCAATGTCCAGCATTTCGTCGATGGCGACCGGCTCCAGGAGATGCAGCGGCGCCAGGCGGACCATGGCTGCGTTGTTGACCCATGCACGCAACTCGCCGTTGCGCTCGGCTACCGAACGAGCTTCGTGCAGGACTTCGATGTCACGTACATCACCGGCCACGGTGGCACCGGCCAGCCCTTCAAGTGCGGCGTCCAGCGCCTCACGGTCTCGATCGACGCCGACGACGAACCACCCCGTCTCCGCCATCCTCGTCACGGTCGCCTTCCCGATACCGTTGGCGGCGCCTGTGATCACCAGCGTCGGCCGCTTTTGGTCATGGTCAGTCAAGGACGTCTTCCTTCGGGCCCGGGCGGCTGTTCAGGTCAGTCTCTCGGGAGAGGGGCCCGGTGTCAAGATGAGATGTACTTTCAGCGACGGGCGGCCGGGCGCAGACGAGCAGCTGGCCGGGCGGTGCGGCTCGCCGTCGCCGGACCGGGGCCGGGCCTGCCGACGCTGGGCTCGAGCGCTGCGGCTGAGCTCGTGCGGCGGCTCGGGCACCAGGACACCGGGTGAGGTTCTGCAGGTAATTGCCCCATTGCCCTCGGTTGTCCTGCTGTTTTTTGCAGTTCCTTACGGGCATGGGCACTTTTGGCATTTATGCCCGTATTCCGGCATTGATCCGCAAACACTGTGTGTCCGCCAGACCGGCCGTCAGTCGTACCGGCCGTCAGTCGTACCGGCCCGGCAGGGTTTGTGCCAACGGCTCGAGGTCCGGTCCCACCACGCGATGGATCGGGCCTGACCCGTCCCGCAGGGACACCACGGGCGCCTGCGAGCGGCGCGAAATGATCTCAGCGCAGATGGCTATGGCGGTCTCCTCGGGCGTGCGGGCGCCGATGTCGATGCCGATCGGAGCCATCAACCGGGCCAACGCGGTTTCCTCGACGCCGGCGGCCCGCAGCCGTTCCAGGCGCCCCGTGTGGGTACGGCGCGACCCCATGGCGCCCAGGTAGCCCACCCGGGTGCCGAGCGCGGCGACGATGGCAGGTACGTCGAACTTGTGGTCGTGGGTCAGCACGCATACGGCATCACGCGGCCCGAGATCGTGCCCGGTCCGGGCCAGGTAGGCCTGGGGCCACTCCACGACGACCTCGTCGGCGTCGGGGAACCGCCTGACCGTGGCGAAAGTGGCCCGGGCGTCGCACACCGTCACGCGGTAACCGAGCACTTTGGCCACCCGGACAAGTGCAGCAGTGAAATCCACCGCCCCAAAAATGACCATACGACGGGAGGGCGCGAAGACATCGAAGAACACCGTCACGCCCGAACGCATGGCCTCCCCGTGGGCCCCGTAGTGGCGAGTGGCGCTCGAGCCGCTGTCCAGAGCACCCAACGCGTCGCGCGCCACGACCTCATCGAGCCTCTTGTCACCTAGCGACCCGACCGGCTCGTGGCCCGGACGCGCCACGAGCTTGGCCCCGATGGCGAGCCCTGGCGCGGCCCCCTCCTCGTTGCCATTAGTCACCTCCACGACCGTGGCCAGGGCTACGGGCTCATCAGACCGCAGGCAATCTCGCAGGAAGGCGAAGGCGCTGTTCACCCGGTCGGCTTCAGTCGATGGGCTCTACGAAGACACGGATGGTGCCGCCGCAGCTGAGGCCCACCGCAAAGGCTTCGTCGTCCGAGTAGCCGAAAGTGCACAGCCGGGGCTTGCCGGCCGACAGCACTTCGAGCGCCTCGGTGACGACCGCACCTTCGACGCACCCGCCGGATACCGACCCGGCCACCTCGCCGGCATCGTTGACTGCCATCGTCGCCCCCGGGTCCCGGGGCCCTGAGCCCGTCAGCTGCACTACGCGCGCCAGAGCAACCCGATGCCCTTCGGCCTGCCAACGGTCGATGTCGTCAAGCAATTCCTTCACAGCCGCACTCCAGTAGGCGCTCCATGCCTCTCCGGGCCTGGACCAGGATCCTAGCCAGCCCCACGCTGCCCTCCTGAAGTGCTAAGGGCACACTTATACCGAGGCCACATGGTCGGACGGCCGTCAGCTCCAAAAACTCACGTGGGCCGAAGGGCGGGAACGGCTGATGTTCACGCCCGAGCTCAAGGCGTAGCGGGCCACCGCCTTCCTGACGCCGAGCTCGGCCACCGCCTCCTTCACCCAGCCCAGGCTGACGGCGGCGCGAAGGCACGGAGCTGGGCCGGCGTCAGGAGACCGGCTCAGTGAGGACGAGCACCGGCCAGTAGTTCGAGGGCGTGGGGCACGACGTCGAGGACGGCCTCGACGGACTCGACGGCGCCGCTGGTCGACCCGGGGACGTTTAGGACCAGGCAGGTGCCGACCGTCCCCGCTATGCCCCGCGACAGCCGGCCCAGCGGGTTGACGGCCCGGGTCGCTTCGGCCAGGCCGGGAGCCTCGCGCTCAAGGATGGCGCGGGTCCCCTCGGGAGTGAGGTCGGTGGGCGAAAAACCCGTGCCCCCTGTGGTCACCACCAGCCCCTCGAAACCGGCCGCCATCGCCGCCAAAGCCGCCGAGACGGGCGCCACACCATCGGGGACGGTGCGCCGTTCGACCACCCTGAAGCCGCGGCTCAGGAGCAAGGCCTCCAGCGCCGCGCCAGAGCGGTCCTCCCTAACACCGGCGTGGACGGACTCGGACACGGTGAGTACCTTGGCGACGAGATCCACCGCAGTGACGCTATACCTGCCGGCGCTGGGGCAACCGGCATCCGGAGTACCGGCATNNGTACCGGCATCCGGGGTACCGGGCACCGCCAGAGATAGGCCGGGATGACCGTCTCCTCCGTTGCGGCTGAGTTGCTCCAAGTAGCAGCACGCTCATGCGGCACCCCTTATCGGGGCCCGTTGAGGGCCCTGGCCTCATCGGGCACGGCCTTCACTGGGAGCAAAGGTCTTACATGCCCTCCCACGGCACCCGGTGACCGGGCGTCCTGGCCGTCGTCAGTGTTGCAGGCGAGCGGGGCCACAGCTGGGCCCACCCTCAGCGCCGGCCACCGGCGGGCACCACGGCCAGGTCGGCGGGCGCCCGGGACCGGGCCGGCTCCCCCCGGTCCGACAGAGCGCGCCACGCCAGTCCCGCCGTGACCAGTAGTGCGGCCCCGGACAGGCCAAAGGCGTCCCTGGCCCCCGCCGCGCCTCCGGCCCAGGTGGCCACACCGCCGATGAGAAGGCTGGTGATGGGCGACGTGCCGGGAAGGACCATGGTCCATATACCCATGACCCGGCCCCGGAGGCCAGGCTCGGTACGCAGTTGGACGAGGGTGTTGGCGAGGGCAATGAACCAGATTGACAAGAACCCGGTCAGGGCCACGCCGGCAAACAGCAGGCCGACCCAGGGAGACGCCGCCGTCAGGCAGACGGCGGCCCCCGTCAGGACGGCCAGCCCGCGCACCCGCCGCCCGCTCGGCCAGGCCGGGCCGCCGCCGGCCAGTAACGCGCCGAAGAGCGCACCCCCGCCGAAGGCTGCCATCAGGGCCCCGTAACCACCGGCGCCCATATGGAAGGCCCTGGTCGTCATGAGGGGCAGGGTGACCCCCAGGTTGAACAACATCCCGGCGGCCACGGCCATCAACAACGAATAGCGGATGGCAGGGTTCCGCCAGGCAAAGGCAAGCCCCCGGCGCACCCGGCCTCGCCCCCGGCCCTCCTCGGCCACGGGCCGGCGCGACCACCCGCGGCGCCAAAGCAGGACTACCACCACGGTCAGCGGCGGCACGTAGGAGGCGGCGTTCACGAAGAAGCACGGGGCGAAGCCGACGGTCGCCAGCAGCACACCGCCCAGAGCCGGTCCGAGGACTCGCGAAGTGTTGATGACGACCTCGTTCAGGCTGATGGCATTGGCCACATACTCGGTGCCGACGAGTTCTAGGACGAAGACCTGGCGGGTGGGCGAGTCGATAGCCGAGATGCACCCGTTGGCGAAGGCGAAGGCGAACAGCATCCAGACCTGGACGGCGCCGGCCACCAGCACGGCCCCGAGCGTCACCCCGAGCACAATGTACGCGGACTGGGTGGCGAGGAGCACCCAGCGGCGGTCGAAGCGGTCCACCAGGGAACCCGCCCATGCGCTACCCAGCAGCAGGGGCGTGAAGGTGGCGGTGGACGTCAGGGCCAGTAGGAACGCGCTGTGGGTCAGGTGCAGCACGAGCCAGGACTGGGCCACCGCCTGGGTCGTCCCCCCCGACGCCGACATCACCTGCGAAAAGAACCACCAGCGGAAAGACCGCACCCGCATGGCCGGCGCGACCGTAGCCAGTCGCCCCAACCGCTTCACGGCTACGACTATGCCACGCCCTGCGACTATCCCTGTCCGGGAACGAAAAATCACTGGCGGCGACGGCCGGTATGGGCTGTAATGGTGGCCCAGCCCATCGGGTGGTGGACCACCACCCGCCGAGTAGCAAGGAGGTGCGGATGCCCATGATCTTCGAGCCCGCTCTTCCCGTCGCGCCTGGCATCGTGCAGGCCACGCTCACCTCAGCCCGCTAGAGCCGACCGCCGGCCCCGCCGGCCCCTCGTACGCCAACGAACCAGCTGCGCTCCGGCGCGGCTCCCCCGATGGAGGCTGTCATGTTGCCCAACCCTTATATTGCGGCGCGCCTTGTCCACGAGCGCCGGTCCGAAATGGAAGCTGTTGCCCGTCGCCGCCGTCTCGCGCGACAGGCCGCCTCGGTCCACCGGGCGCCCCGCGACAGGGCCCCGTCCCGGGCCCCTCGCTACTGGCGCTGGAGGTACCTTTGAGCCCGCGCCTAAAAGCCCGAAGGCGCGGGCTGATCCGCCGGCGGATGGGGGTTCGCAACTGTTCCCCGAGCAGTGAGCGATAGTACCCATTGGTGATCGATAGGAGGTACTGGTGCGCCAAAGAGGGGTTATCGTCACACCCGCCTGGCAGAGTTGTTGCATCGCCGAACAGCTTGGGCGTGGCCGTCAGGTGCGACAGGCTCGCACCGAAAACCCCGGTCCCACACAGGGCGATGACGGCGAAGACCGTGCCCAACAGGGCAGGCCCGACGGGGGCGTTGGCGTGGCCGCTGCGGCGCTCGAATGCGTTGCGCACGCCGATCAGGGCGCTAGGCGGTGCCCCCAGTGCCGCCAGGCGCTCTACGAGGGAGGTCGTAGGAGGGAGCCAGGCCCGCAGGGAACTCGTAGTCGGTCGCCTCGAACCCGACCACATGGAAGGCGACCACCGGGCCATCGGGCACCGGCGGCGCACCAACAGCATTGTTGAACGCCGATGTCTGCCGCGAGGAGTAGAAGGGCACCCGGACCACGCTGCCCAGCCGGAGCCCGTAGTCCTGTTGAAGGGTGAACGACGCCACGACCTGGTCGGGGGCCGACGGGCCCGGCCAATGCCCGGACACCAGCTTGGACAGTGACCGTTCCCCGGGCGGCGCGAATATGACGCCGAAGTCCGTGGGGCCGATCGGGTGAGGGCAGCGGCAGGACGGCTGGCCCGAATCGAGGCCGACGAGCTCGGTGACAGAGGTGACCTCAGCCAGCTTGAGCCGGCTCGGCCATTGTTCCTCGGTAAAAACGCCGGCGTCGAAGCCGTGGGAGGCCAGAAAGCTTGGGAACGCAGCAGCCGTGCGGCGCCCGGCGGCGGCCGCAGCCAGCACGACGCCGCCGACGAGGGCGGTCAGCAGGACGAGCACCACCCACGAGCGCCACCTTCGGCGGCCCAGAGGCTGCCCCCGACGGTCCCATCGGACAAGGAGACGGCTATGGCAACCAACCCGGCACCCGCAGACGAGCGCTCCCGCGCACTAGCAGACGGTCACCAAATCCCGGTACTCGGGCTCGGCGTCTGGCAGGTCCCAGACGGGCCGGAGTGCGTAAACGCCGTGCGCTGGGCGCTGGAGCTCGGCTACCGGCATGTCGACACCGCTCAGGCCTATGGCAACGAAGAGAGCGTCGGGCAGGCCCTGCGCGACAGCGGTGTGCCGCGTGACGAGGTGTACATAACTACCAAGTTCTATCCCGGTGGTAAGGACCCGGCAACTGAAGTCGAGCACAGCCTGCGCCGGCTCGGCTTGGACTACGTCGACCTATACCTCGTCCACTGGCCGCAGGGCGGCGCACTGTGGGCCTGGTCGGGCATGCAGCGGGCGCACGAACGGGGCCATGCCCGCTCGATCGGCATCTCTAACTTCAACGCCACCGAACTCGGGGCTCTGCTCGAGGCGGCCACGGTCCCTCCCGCCGTAAACCAGCTTCAGCTGAGCCCGTTCGAGTACCGCCAGGCATTGATCGAAGCCTGCGAAAAACGCGACGTCGCCGTCGAGGCCTACAGCCCTCTAGGCACCGGCCGGCACCTTTCCCACCGGGCCGTCCACGCCGTGGCGCAACGGGTAGGGCGCACCCCGGCACAGGTGCTGCTGCGCTGGGGCCTGCAGCGTGGCCTCATCGTCCTGCCCAAGTCGACCCACCGCGAGCGCATCGAGGAAAACTCCCAAATCTTCGATTTCGCCTTGTCCGACCAGGACGTGGCCGAGCTCGACGCCTGCGACGGCACCGCTGGCACCGACCGCGCCCTGGAACGCAAATGGTGGTGACCCCAGCCTAACCCTTACCCCACAGCGACCGGCCCGGAAGGGCAATTTCGGCAACGCCTTGGTGGCGTCGACAGGACCGTGCCAGCCGACGACAAGCAAAGAGATCGCGGCTGGCGTTACACCGCTCTTATGCCAGTCCTGAAGAGGCAACCTGCGGGCCGAAACACTGTTGGTCGTGCGTTTCAAGGTGGCGCGCAATGTTGCCGCTGACCTGCCATAACGCGTCAGTGGCTTGCACGGGGCCGGAGCTAACACGAGATCTCAGCGCCTGTGAGCCAAGGCCTTTCCTGATGCCGGTAGGCCAAGGGGTACCGGGGGCCGCGCAATCATTTCGCCCCGCTCGGCGTCTTTAAAAGGCCGGAGTAGGTGCCAGGACCAATACGATCGAGGCAAGCCATATGGACGACCAGGGACGCGCCTTCCTCGAGGCAGCTCTGCCACACCTCGACGCCGTCTACCGAGTGGCCCGGCACGCCGCCCGGGACCACCACCATGCCGAGGACCTCGTCCAGGAGACCTACTTGCGGGCCTTTGCTGCGTTCGACAGCCACCGGGGGCCGAGCACCAGAGCATGGCTGGTCACGATCTGCCTCAACCTGGCGCGCAGCGATGGGCGGCGCCGGGCCCGACGCGTCGTGGAGACGGCTATGCCCGAGCCCTACGAGCCGGAGGCGCCGGGGATGAGCGTGCCGGAGAAGGCAATGGCCAATATCGACCGCGCCGAAGTTTCGCGCGCTCTGGCCCAACTTCCCGACGAGCAGCGGCTGGCGATCGTCCTTATGGACCTGAGCGGCCACAGCGCCTCGGAGGTCGCCGAGATGCTCGGTTGCCCGCGGAATACCGTGCTTTCCCGCGTGTACCGCGGTCGGCAGCGCCTGACCTCGTTGCTCGTCCAGGAGGACATAAACCGTGACGTGCCCTGAAGAGCGCTTGATCGCCTTCCTCGCCGGCGAGCTCCCCCCGGACGAGGAACGGCGCTTTGACGAGCACCTGCTCAGCTGCGAGCCGTGCTGGCGGGCTGTGAAGGCGGACCAGGCGGCGCGCCTCGCCCTCGAAAAACTGCGCCAGCCCGCCCCGGCCGGCTTGCAGGAGCGCGTGGCCCTCGCCATCGCCCTCGCCTCGCAGGACGAGGCCAAGAGCGCTGCCGGGCAACGCCGGGCCGCACCCCGTTGGCGGCCCTGGGCGGCCGCCCGGCCCCGCCACCCACGCCTGGTGGTGGCGGCCTGCCTGGTCGTCATCATGGCTGTCGGCGCCACCGGTTGGCTCGCCGCCCGCGCGGCGCCATCCGATCCTGCCGAGGTGGCCGCCGTCGTCGCCATGATGACCCCGGGCTCGCCCCCTACCACCGCCCTCCGGGCCGGCGAGCATTTCGTCATCGCCGGCCAGCCCCTGATGGTCCGGGCCTACCAGCTCGAAGGCACCGAGGAGCTTGTCGCCACCTCGGCCCGTCCGTTCCCCATGCCTTCAACCTCGCACCTGCTCCCGGGATCCTCGTCACTGGCCTGGATGGCTACCAAAGGCCGGCTTTCGATGTACGGGGTCAACCAGCGCGGCGGTGGCCAGTCGATGTTCGTCGTCGCCGACATGCCCATGGCGGAGATGCCCCAACTGGCCGCCCGCCTAGACCTCATCTAGCTGGTCTACGCCCCATTTGGGGTGCAGAGCTTGGGCGCCCAGGCCCGGTGAGCCTCGGGCCTGCAATCAACCCGGGCCCGTGGGCGTCTCCAGTGGTGTGGCTGATGACTTCAGGCCGGTCGGCCGGCGACTCTTTCTCGGGCTGATCGGGGCCGGCGCCGTCGGTACGGTTTTCGGCTCCCAGATCCAAAACGTCGTCGGCACTGTCCTCCAACCCCTTACCAACTCGAGCGGTGGCGGTCTCGCTCTGGTGACAAGACGGCGGCATGACGCCGGGTACCCATAAAAAAACACAAGGAGGACAATTAAATGCAGTTGAAGAAGTTCGTCAAGGTAATGCCGTTCGCCCTCGCCCTCGGCATTTCGAGCACGGTTGCGGTGGCCGCCCCAGCCGCCGACGCCGCGGGGATGCACAGCGCTCCCATGGGCCAGGTCACCAAGACGGGGACGTTCGAGAAATTGCTCTCTAGCACTTCGTTCAAGATGTCGGTGGACATGAAGTCCTATGTGGTCAAGACGAACTCTATGACCCACATAACGCTGAACTCGATGAAGAGCAAGCTTTCTGCCCTGAAGACGGGTGACAGTGTCACCGTCCAGGGCGAGCTCGAGATGGGGGCGATCATCGCCACCAGCGTCCATATCGCGATGTGAGCAGCCCGGCGGGCCCCAGGGTCAAAGGGGTCAACTTCCACTGCCCCGCAGCGTCCGGCTGCGGGCAGTGAAGCCGCCAGTGGCGCGCCAGGTTGTCAGGACCATAACGGTCACATCGTGGTGAGAGGATCTGGGCCGGAGTGCGGGTGAGCTGGGAGGTGGACAGCTCCACGTCTCGCGCACTCAGTGACTAGCGAACGCTCTTGGCGCATGAATGGCCCCGCAAGCTCCCCAGTTGCGACGCACCCCTAAGGCGCTCGGGCCGCCGGCCGATACTGTCCCTGACCATCCCTGAGACCACCGGGGACACAACACGTCGGAATGGATGACCACGTCATTGGAAATGGGGGCCGTATGACCGCATTTTCGTCTGGTCCGCGCCACGACGTGGTCGACGGCCGCCTGCGCTGGACGTTCTGGGCCGCCTCAGGTCTGGTCATTGCCTTTTTGGTCTCGCTGGTGCTCAGACGGGCCGGTTCCTACTACGCCCCGGTCGACGGGTGGGGGGTCGACCTCTTCGAGTTCTCCATGGGCGCCCTGTGCATGAGCCGTTATTTTGAGGCGTCGTGGCAATCGAGCCGGTCCGTTACCCGAGTTTTTCCTCTGGTGCTCGGAGCAGGTTGCATTTTATGGGGTCTGGGAGGCGTCGTAACCACCATAGAGTCGCTCGGAGGCGCCAAGCCCCCGGTCCCCTCGCTGGCTTACGGCTTTTATGTGAGCTTCTTCCCCCTCTGTTTCGTCAGCTTCACAATGGTGATCCGCCGGGGGCACGGCAGCTCGTTGGTGCCGACTTCCCTGGACGGGATAATCGGCGGCCTCAGCGTGGCCTCGATTTGTGCCGCCTCCGTGTTCAACACCGTGTTGAAGGTGGCGGGCGGGAGCACCCTGTCCGCCGCCACCAACATGACCTACCCCGTCGGCGACCTCCTCCTCCTGGCCCTGGCCGTCGGCGGCATCACCATTCTTCCCAAGGACTGCAGGCGGTTCCTGGTGATCGCCACCACCGCGATGGCGCTGAACCTGACAGGGAACACCTTCAACCTGTTGCAGCCGGACAGCAAGTTGGGCTACGTGTGCAATGCCGTGGCGTGGCCGGCTTCGTTGCTGATGCTGGCGGTGGCCACATGGTCCCGGCCCGTCGACGTGAAGCTCCGGCCCGTCAACGCCTACAACGCCCGCACCGAGAAAACCGCCGGGTTCACGTTCCCGGTCCTGGGCGCCCTGACCACCCTCGCTATAGTCTTCGCCGCCAGCATCGGACATATCGAAAGGGCCGCCCTTTTGCTGGCCACAGCGGCTCTCCTCGTGGTAGGAGCACGGCTCGTGTTCACGGTGCGCCGGGCCCAGGCCATCAACTCGGCGCGCTTTCGTTCCCTGATCGACAACGCCTGGGACATGATCGTGGTGGCCGAAGCCAATTTCGAGGTCGTCTACATAACCCCCTCTTCACAACGGGTGCTCGGGTACGCGCCCGCCGAGCTCCAGGGCAAGCCCGTAAACGGTCTCGCCCACCCCGACGACGCTGGCTCGATGGTCGCTCACCTGGGCCAACTCGCTGAGGGGAGCACCGAGGTGGCCAGCTTCGAGACCCGCATGCGCCACCGCGACGGCGCATGGCGGACGATCGCGTGGACCGCCACCGACCTACGCGACGACCCCTCTGTGCTCGGGTACGTGCTCAACGGCGGGGACGTGACCGAAGCCCGCCACGCCGCTGAGGACCTGGCCTCCGCCCGTGACGGGGCTCTTAGGGCATCGAAGGCGAAGTCCGAGTTCCTGTCCACAATGAGCCACGAGATCCGCACTCCCATGAACGGGGTTATAGGGCTGACCGAGCTGCTCCTCGAGACCAGCCTTGATCACGACCAACGCGAACTGGCCTCAGGCGTAAAGGTGTCAGCCGAGAACCTGCTTGTCATCATCAACGACATACTGGACTTCTCCAAGATCGAGGCCGGCAAGCTCGAACTGGAAGAAGCCGCGCTCGACGTGGCCGAAGTGGCCGACAACGTCGGTCGCATCCTGGCCGCGACCGCCCATGCCAAGGGCCTGGAGCTGTTGGTCGACGTGCACCCGGGCGTTCCCCGCGCCCTGCTCGGTGACACGGTCAGGCTCCAACAGGTGTTGCTCAACCTCGGGTCCAACGCGGTGAAGTTCACCTCCGAAGGCGAGGTGGTCATCCGGGCCCGCGTCCTCGACTGGAACATCGAGCGGGTAGCCCTGCGTTTCGAGGTCATTGACATGGGCATGGGCATCGCCCCCGCCGACCAGGCGCGCCTGTTCCAAGCCTTCTCCCAGGCCGACTCGTCCACGACCCGCCGGTTCGGCGGGACGGGGCTGGGCCTCGCCATCTGCCGGCAGCTCGTCGGGCTGATGGGCGGCAAGATCGGTTTGTTAAGTACCCCGGGAGAGGGGTCGACCTTCTGGTTCGAGCTGTCGCTGCGCCGAGGCGAGACCACTGCCTCGCCCGAAACGTCGGGCGTGGCCCGCGACCTTGGCGGCCTGCGGGCCCTGGTCGTCGACGACAACTCAACCAACCGCCGGATCCTGCGCCAGCAGCTCACCTCGTGGGGCGTCGAAGTCCTCGAGGCCACTGACGCCTACGAGGCTCTCGAACTTGTGGCCGGCGCTGCCCGGGCGGGCAAGACGTTCGAGTTCGGCGTGGTCGACCTCAATATGCCGGGCATGGACGGCATGGAGTTGGCCGAGATCCTAAAGGCACACCCGGAGACGGCGAGGATAGCGCTGTTCCTGCTGAGCTCGTCGAGCGGACGGCTAGGTGCCGCCGAGGCTCATCTCCGGGGCTTCGCCGGCAGCCTGACCAAGCCGGTCCGACCTTCCGAACTGTTCGACTGCCTGATCACCGGGCTGAACAGCGGGGCACCCGAGGCCCCGTCCGGGCAGGCGCGTACCGACCAACCCGACGACCAAGAGGTAAAAGGCGTGATCCTGCTCGTTGAAGACAACAAGATGAACCAACTGGTGGGCTCCAAGGTGCTGGCCAAGCTGGGCTATGCCTTCGAGGTCGCCAACCACGGAGGCGAAGCCGTCACCGCCATACAGGAGAGGCGCTACGACGCCGTCCTGATGGACTGCCAGATGCCGGAAATGGACGGCTACCAGGCCACGGCCGAGATCCGCCGCATCGAGGGGACCGGACGGAGGACCCCGATCATCGCCATGACGGCCGCGGCCATGGACGGCGACCGTGACCTGTGCCTGGCGGCCGGCATGGACGACTACATCACCAAGCCGGTCCGGCTCGAAACGGTGGCCGCCGTCCTTGAGCGCTGGGCGCGCCGGCCGGCGCCCGACGGCCCCGAGGGCGCCCTGCCGGCCCCGCCGGAAGAGAGCTCGCCCGGTCCCCTCGACCAGGCCCAGATCGAGCTCCTGCGCGGCCTCGACGACGGCGAAGGGGCCGTGCTGGCCGAGATCATCGACCAGTACCTGGCCCAGACGGTCGAAGGCCATAGTGACCTTGTCCGGGTTACCGGCGAGGGCGACGCCCAGGGCCTGGTACAGGTCGCGCACAAGCTCAGAGGGGCCAGCGCCAACGTCGGTGCCGTCGTGCTGGCCGAGATCTGTTCCGAACTGGAGGCGCAGGGCCGCGCCGGCAGGCTCGAGGGCACCGCCGGCTTGGTCGAGCGGTTCGATGCCGAGTTCGGCCGTGCCCGTGACGCCCTAAAGCTGGCCGCCGCCGGGGAACTGACATGCGCGTCCTGATCGCCGACGACGATGTCACGAGCCGGCTCATGCTGGAGGCCATCGTCTCCAAGCTGGGCCATGAATGCCTCGTCGCCCACGATGGGTCAAGAGCGTGGGAGCTGCTGTCCTCCGAGGTCATCGACGTCCTGCTCACTGACTGGCTGATGCCGGGGGTCGACGGCCCCGAGCTGTGCCGGCGAGTACGCCACGAGCTGAACGACCGCTACACCTACATAGTGCTAGTGACCCGTATTGGCCAGCCAGAGTTGGTCCTGGAAGGCATGGGCGCCGGCGCCGATGACTACCTCGTCAAGCCGGCCGACCCGTTCGCGGTCAAAACCCGCATGGTGGCGGCCGAACGCGTGACCGCCCTCCACCGCCAGCTGGCCAGCTTTCGCTCACAGCTCGAAGAGGCCAACATCGAGCTTCTCGGGCAGTCGCTCACCGACCCGCTCACGGGCCTGGGCAACCGCCGCCGCATGGAAGAAGACCTGGAGCGCGCTCATGCCCGGGCGCTTCGGCTCGGTCGAGGCTATGGCCTGGCCCTGTTCGACATCGACCACTTCAAGCTCTTCAACGACCGGTACGGGCACCTAGCCGGGGACGAGGCCTTGCGCCAGGTGGCCGGCTGCCTGGACAAGTTTTCCCGGGCCGACGAGAGCCTGTACCGCTATGGCGGTGAGGAGTTCCTCCTGCTCCTGTCGGATTGCAACCTCGACGCCGCCTCCACCGCCGCCGGCCGGCTCCGCCGGGCCGTGGCCGACATGGCGGTACCCCACGACGCCCGGCCCACGTCGCCCAACGTGGTGACGCTGAGCGGCGGGGTGTCGTGCTGGACGGCGGGCTCGTCGCTCTCTCTCTCCGACCTGCTCCAGCAGGCTGACGGTGCGCTCTTCCAGGCCAAGTCGGCGGGCCGTGACCGGGTGCATGTGGTGGTCCAGCACGACGGGGAACCAGGACGCGCGCCCGTCGCCATTTGAGCAGAATGTACGACATGGCGCTCAACGGTCTTGACCCTGAAGAACTGCTGGAGGTGGCCATCGAGGAAGCTCTGGCCGGGCTCGCTGAAGGAGGGATCCCCATAGGCGGCGCCATCTATGGCCCCACCGGCGAGTTGGTTGGCCGCGGTCACAACCGCCGAGTGCAGCACAACGACCCGTCGTCACACGGCGAGACGGACGCGTTCCGCAACGCCGGGCGCCAATCAACCTGGCTCGACAAAATCTTCGTGTCCACCTTGAGCCCCTGCTGGTACTGCAGCGGCTTGATCTACCAGTTCGGTTTCCCGACGCTCATAATCGGCGACGACCAGGGACGCAAGCACGAGAGTACCGAGTGGCTGGAAAGCAACGGCGTGGAGGTCGTCCAGCTTCGTTCGCCAAGACTGTCGAAGATGTTCTCGGCCTGGGCCATCGCCAACTCGGAGGTGTGGGCCGAGGACGCCGGGCGGTGGCTGGCGGGCAGCTAGAGCTTCCAGGCCCGGCCCAGGTCAAGCGAGGGCGTCTCCCCCGCGGCGGCCAGAGCCCGCCTCACGGCGCCGACTACAGGGGGCCCGGCGGCCACGATGACCTCCGACGCGGGCAGTAACGACTGGATGTGTTGGCCGTTGCCTTCGTCATTTCCCTGTGCCCGGTGATGAGCCCGCCCCTCCCCGCTGTCGTCAGGCTGGCGCTGGGCGCAGAGCGCCCGGGCCGTCGTACCGTGGCGGGCGTGGAACCGGGCCATCTTCCGCACGGAAAGCTCGACCTCTGCGGCCGTGGCGCGATTGACCTCATAGCCGCCGAACCCCGTGCTCATCCCTTCACCGCACCTGCAGTCAGGCCCGAGACGATCCGCTTCTGCACGAGGAGAAAGAAGATCACGACCGGCAGGGCAAAGATCGTGGAAGCGGCCATGAGCCCGCCATAGTCAGTGCCCGTATTGGTCTGGAAACCGAACATCCACACCGACAACGTCCAGCGGTCCTGCTGCTGCATTATGACATTGGCGTAGAGGAAGTCGTTCCACGCGGTGATGAAGGAAAAGACACCCGTGGTGATAAGCCCGGGCAGGACCAGAGGCAGCAGGATGTCGCCATAACTTCGCCGGAGCACAGCCACGCCGTAGCGTCTCGGCACCCGAGCGCGTGCGCCTGTTCGAGGTCGCGACCTCTGCTTCGACACCCTTGCCCCGTACGGCGATACCGCGGTACATCTCAGAGACGGCCTCGGCGTGTGCAGCGTCTCCTCCATCGCCGGAGCCGTTCTGGCACAGGCCTTGACGGTTGAGATAATCAACGGCCACCTGAGGGCCGGCCTGGTCCCGCCCGTGCTCGTAAGCCGCAGCCTCAAGCGCTAGGCCAAGATCCGGGCGGTACCATCCCAAAATGCGGGTGAGCTATCATGATGGGTGGACTCTGAGCCCGGACGAGGCGATCGGCAGCGCCGTACGAACGGCGGCAACGCTCACCGAGGCGGGGATGGCCCCGAGCCCGGAGTGAGGCCGTTATGTACACTTCGCAAATGGCAACATCTTCGACCGGCTCTTGGGGCCCCAGGTAAGCAAGGCAGGCACTGATGGCACGAGGGATCCCAAAGGTAGTCCTCGAGAAGTTGCACGCAGTGCCGCTTTTCTCGGGGTGCAACGCCAAAGAGCTACGACAGATCGCCAACCTGGGTGCCCGACTGAACGTTCGGGACGGGACTGTCCTGACCAAACAGGGTAAACCGGGCCGGGAGTTCTTTCTGCTTTTGAACGGTGCCGCCCGCTGCCTCGTGGACGGAAGTCAGGTGACAACCTTCGGGGCAGGCGATTTTTTCGGCGAAATGGCCCTTTTGGACCGCGGCCCTCGGCACGCGACCGTGATCGCCGAGGGCCCGATCGAGGTGCTCGTCCTGTATGCCGGCGAATTCGACAGCCTTATGGACGCTTCGCCTTCTATCACGAGGAAACTCCTGGCCGCCTTGGCCGAGCGGGCCAGGGCCAACGCCACCCCGCGCACTTGACGTTGCGCTGCTCAGCCCCATCGGCAGGGCCCACACAACTCGACCAGCTCGTGCCGGCCGATGACTTTGCCTCCCGCTAGGGGTCCTAACACGCGGAGGGCGACCAAACCAGATCGTAAAGGAGGTTGGGCCTTGACAGGGAACCACACAGTAGTGCCGGACATGCGGCTCGAACTGGTACCGGTCCCGGTGTCTGATGTCGACCGAGCGAAGGCCTTCTACGAGCAGGCCGGCTTCGGGAACGTGCACGACACCCAGGTGACGACCACGATGCGGGTCGTCCAGCTCACTCCCCCGGGGTCGAATTGCGCCATCGTCTTCGGCACCGGGATGGGCCCGATCACCGACATGGTCCCGGGCTCGGTGAAGGGCCTCCATCTTGTTGTGAAGGACATGGCGGCGACGCGGGCCGCTCTGACGGCGCGGGGCATCGAGCTGAGCGGCGTCGATGACCTAGGCGGGGTCCTGTATTCCTACTTCAGCGACCCGGACGGCAATATGTGGGCGTTACAGCAGTGGCCGGACGGGTACCAAGCCTAGCCCGAGCATTAGGGGGGCCCAGCCGGGGGCCCCAGCCGAGAGCTAGAGCGTGAGCGGCGGCACTGTCGTCCGGGGGACCGAGATCGGCCCGGAACCCTGCGCCGGAAGAAGGTGGTCGCACGCCTTCATCGCAGCCGCCGTCTTGGGATTGGTAGCCTGCGGGCCGCCGCCCCCAAATCCACCCGGCCCGCTGCCACCCGGCCCGCTGCCACCCGGCCCGCTGCCACCCGGCCCGCTGCCACCCGGCCCACGGTGCCCTCCGGTGCCGGGGAAACCGGACGAGAGCTTTACGCCGTGCGCGGCCATGCATGCCCTGAAGCTGGCGAGCGAGCTAGCGCCGGGGGGTGCTGAGGTCGGGGTTGCTACCGGTACGGCCGGTGCCACCGAAGTACCATGCCTGAAGTCGAGCAGGAACTCGAGGGTCCCGTGGTCTTGTGTGGTAACCGGGCCAAAGCTGGGGTTGGGTATCTTCCAACGACTGAACAGGACCGGTACCGAACCCAGTACCTGGATCGTGGTCCCGACGTGGCGGGCCTCCACCTCGAAGCCGACCGTCCTGGTCTGGCCCCGCAGGGTAAGGGCCCCCTCGGCGGCCATTGCCTTGACCACGCCGCTGGCAGCCGGGGCCCCAACCTTGATCGGCTGGGAGAGCACGAAGGTGGCCGTCGGATAGGTAGTGACGTCCATGACCCGGCCGCGGAACTGCGAGTCCCGTTGGCTGAAGTCGCTCTTTACGGTAGCCATCTCTACCGTAAAGGTCCCGGCGACAACGTTGGTACCACTTATGGTGATCGAGCCCGTTACGTCAGAAGTACGGCCCACCGCCGTGTTGTCCTGGCCGAAGAGCACCTCTTTGACCCGGTAGCCCACCACTGAGCCCGTTGTCACCGACCACTTGCCGTCCAGCGGGACGCTACCGGCGTTGGGACCGGCATGCCCCGTGGCGGCCGAGAGCGTTAGCTTGGCCGGCGCTTTGCCCTCGATGAAGTGGATGAAGACGAAGGGGCCGCCGACGACAAGCACTAAAAGCACAACAACAGCTAACACGCCACGTCGCAACCATCGTCTCGGTCGTCGTCGCATGAGGATCCCGATCTGTCACTTTAAGCCCTGACGGTCAAGCCGTTCAGGTACTTGGCCATCTTCTTGGCTCTTTCGACCTGCGGCTGGCCAAGAGTACTCGACCGGGTTGTCGGCCCAAGTCGGCCCCCACAGACCATGGGGCCCGCCAGGGTGAGCCTCAGGCGGGCGTGGCCCGGGGTGCCCGGTCCAGGGCGGAAGCGGCCAGGGAGCCGCCGATGACCGCCTCTGCCACGTCGACGAGGCGCAGGTTGTGGTTGCGGGCATGGTTGCGCAGCGCCGAGAACGCCTGCTGCATGGTGAGGTTTTCCCTTTCGGCCACCATTCCCTTGGCCTGTTCGATGACGATCCGGCTGTTAAGGGCGTTCTGGAGCTGCTGGTTGACCACCTTGGCTTCGAGCGTGGCCCGGTGCTGGAGGATGGCGATGGTGGCGACATCGGCGAGGGCCTGGGCGGCCTCGACATCGGCCGCTTGCATCTCGCCCGTCTCGACGTGGAAAAGGTTTAGAGCACCGATGACAGTGCCCCGCAGGCGCATCGGCAAGGCCTGCACGGAGTGGAACCCGGCGGCCAGGGCCTCGGAGGCGAACCGCGGCCATAGGGTGTTCGTGCCGGCGAGGTCCTGGTTTTCGACGGGCTTGCCGCTGCGGTAGCAGTCCAGGCATGGACCTTCCTCGGACTGCAGCTCGAAAAGTTCGAGGACCCGCATGGCCTCGCTGGACGACGCCATCACGCGTAGCTCGCCGTCCGGGCCCGCCAACATGAGGCCCGCCGCACCGATGTCGAGCACGTCGACACAACGGTCCGCCAACCTGGTCAGCAGTTCGACTACGTCGAAGTCGGCCACGAGCGTGTCGGCCAACTCGACCAGCGTCCGGGCGAAAAGCGTCTGTTTGGCCATCGGACCTCTGATCACCTCGTCATCCTCACTGGACCGCGAAGGGCGGTCAATTCCATATCAATTCCATATCGTACGACCGTCGTTCGTCTTCCTGGGGTTGGCCCGTCCACGAATGCTCCCGATCTCACGATCCGCGGTTTGTCCCACCACTGGCGGCGTCGAAACGAAGCTGCCGGTCCACCACCTCTTTGCCCACCTGGGCGAGGGAACGGTCGTTGCCGAAGGCGTACGCCCGCAGGCGGACCAACGCCTCGTGCACGCTCACCCCGAGCTGAGCGGCGACCATGCCGGCGGCCTGGTGCACCACGTAATGGAAGTCAGCGCCCGCTCCCAAAGCGGAGGCTAGCTTCCCCGGCGGCGCGTTGGCCTGCAAGACGAGTACGGCCTGGGCGGCGACGTCCGCCATGACCAGGGCATCAGCGTGCTGGTCGTCGCTGAGAGGCCCTACCTGGTCGCAGCACAGGTTGAGAGCCCCCAGCCGGACCGATCCCACCTGGAGCGGGAAGCCGAACACGGCCCGCACGCCCCCGGCGATGGCCGGAGGAGAAAACGCCAACCACCGGGGTGTCTCGGGCCGGGCCAGATCGGGCTCGAGCACCGGCCAGTCCTGGCGGTAGGCGTCCACGCACGGGCCCTCGCCCAGGGCGTACTGGAGTTGCTCGATGAGGTCGCTCATCTCGTTAGTGGTGCACAGCGAACCTTGAGCGACGTCGGCGGCCATCAGCATTATGCCGGCACCGCTCGTGCCGGTGACCTCGGCGCACACCTGGCACAGCCGCTTGGTGCCGAAAGCGCCGTCGCCGCCGCCCACGAGTAGGCCGAGGATCCGTTCCCGCCGTTCGCCGCCCACTGGCTGCTCACCGCCCCCCACCCCTGGGTAGTTCCGTCATCCGCTCTCAGCCAGCCCTTCGACGCTCACCGCCCCGCCTCCCAGGTCGATGGCCGCCCCGCCGACCCGGGCAGGGATGTGCTCAGGTTCCCGAGGGGACGGGGCGGTCGGTCCGCCGCCCCTCCCGGCGGGTGGCACCGCTACCCAGGTGGCCAGCGCCTCCGCTCTCTCATCGCTCGCCAGTTCGGTGCTCTCAACCGCCGTCCCGTGGCTGGGGCCGAGGAGGCCGCTCAAGCCGCAGGCAAGCGCCACCCGCCCGACGGGAGCCGACGGCGACCGGACTGTCAACGACCGGGACCGCTGCCGCAGGAAGTCCCGGGCCCGGACTATGACCCCGAGCGTCGAGGCGGCCATGAACGTGACTTGGCTCATATCGAGGACCAGCCCGGCGCTGTCCAGGGCAATGGCACGGGCCAAGGTCAGGCATAGAGCATCGTCGGTGGAGAGGTCGTGCTCCCCCACCAGCCAGACGATGATCGGGCTCGCTTCAGTTTCGTTCCGCCTCGAGGTAGGTCGGTCGGAGACGGTGAAGAAAGAAGATCCGAGAAGGGCCATGGCTCTCCTGCCTCAGGCTGTGCGAAAAGGTCGCGTTACCAGGGTCTGGAGTACCGCCCCCGACCAGCTTATGCCAGCCCGACACGTCGGGGCTTTTGTCGTGTCCCCCTGACCGTACACCTTTTCAGGTGACCTGTTTGGGCTAGCGCCTGTCCGTCCACCTCGTCTGCGAGCGGCCAGGATTAGGGACGTGAGCGCCTTTTGGGTACCGCCGACATTGCGGGGTTACCGCCGGGCCTGGCTGGGCGCAGATGCGCTGGCGGCCTTAACCCTGGTGGCCGTGGCCCTGCCGTCGCAGATGGCTACCGCCCGGCTCGCCGGCCTACCGGCCGTTGTCGCCCTGTACGCCTTCCTCTCCGGCTCACTGCTCTATGCCGCGCTCGGCACAAAGCCTCACCTGTCCGTCGGGGCCGATTCCACCATTGCCCCCGTACTGGCCACGGCGGCGACCGCAGTAGCGGCGGCGGGCTCGGCCGGCTACGCCGCCACCATGGCTTTTATGGCGTTGGTGGTAGGCGCCCTGCTCATAGTTGTCGGTCTCCTCCGGCTGGGATGGATCTCCGATTTCCTTTCCACGCCCGTTGTCACCGGGGTCTTGGCCGGGATCGCCGTGGAGATCGTGGTCCGCCAGCTACCGGTCATCTTGGGGGTGAAGGGCGGAGGAACGACCACGCTCGGGCGGCTGGGCGCGCTCTCCGGTCAGATCGGTCGTACCAACGGCTGGTGCGTTGGCATCGCGCTGGGCGTCCTGGCCCTGGTCATCGTTGCTCAACGGATCGACCACCGCCTGCCAGGGGCACTCGTGGGCCTCGTCCTGTCCATCATCGCCGTTGACGCCCTGGGACTTGCTTCCCATCACGGGGTGGCGGTCATAGGTGCCGTCCACGGGGGCCTGCCGCACATCGGCCTCCCATCGGCTCCCTGGTCGCACCTCCGGCTTCTGGTGGCCCCGGTGCTGACCGTGGCCTTCGTGTGCATCGCGCAGACCGCGGCCACCGTCCGGGAGGCCGGTGCCGATGTCGCGGCGCCGGACGACTTCAACCGGGACCTCATCGGAGTGGGAGCCGGGAGTCTCGCCGCGGGTCTCATGGGCGCTTTCGCGGTGGACGCCAGCCCCCCGAACACCGCCATTGTGTCCGCGTCGGGCTCCCGCTCGCAGCTCACCAACGTCATGGCCGCCCTGATTGTCCTGTTGGTGGTGCTGGTGGCCACCGGGCCCATCCGTCAGCTGCCGGAGGCGACGCTAGGGGCCACCCTGGTTTTCATCGCCACCAAGTTGTTCCGGGCCGGGCAGCTGCGGACCGTTCTGCGCTTCGACCGCCTCGAGTTCGCCTTGGCTGTTTCCACCCTCGTCGTCGTGGCCTTTGTCGGTATCGAGCAGGGCGTGGCCTTGGCTATGGTCCTGTCGCTGGCCGACCGGACGAGGCGGACTGCCCGGCCCCAGGACACGGTCCTCGGGCGCGAGCCCGGCACCGACCATTGGATCCCGGTCGACATCGGCCACACGACCGAGGAGGTACCCGGGATCGTCGTCTACCTCATGTACGCGCCGCTGTGGTACGGCAACGCCGACTACTTCCGTAACCGGGCCCGCCAGCTCGTCAGTGCTGCGCCCTCCCCCGTGCACGCAATGGTCCTCGATGCCGTTGCCATCTCCGACATCGACTACACCGGGCTGCGGGCATTGGGGGACCTCGTGGCCGAGCTCCGCCGGCAAGGCGTGACCCTGGCGATCGCCCGCTCGTCGCACCTCGTACACCACGACCTCAAGCACGGCGCTCTCCTCGAGCAGCTCGGTCCCGGCCACCTCTTTACTTCCGTCGAAGCCGCCGTCGAAGCTCTCCAGCACCCACCTGCCTGAGTGTTACCGCGAGCTGAGAAGGCGTCGCTCCGGGACCGGTTAGCTGCCCATTAGGGTATGACCTGTAGTGGCGCACCACGCGGGCCCCCCGAAGGCGCCTAGCACTTCCAAGCGATTGGCTCCCAATTGACTGGTCAGCCGACCTCCAAACCTGCACCGGGGCCGCCCCCACTGTGGCGCCGTCTGCTCAGCAAGCACCCCATCCGGCGCGGAGGCCTTCTTGTCCTGCTGGCGCTGGTCCTCGAGTACTTGGTGCTTCCTCAGATCGCCGGCGTGCGCCGCTCTTTGTACCTGCTCGGACGGGTCAATATCGGTTACGTCGCGCTGGGGGCCCTGCTCGAGGTGGCCAGCCTGGCGAGCTACGCCCAATTGACCAAAGCGGTGCTACCGCCGGAGGCCAGTAGCTTCTCGCGGATCTGGAGGATCGACCTATCGACGCTGGCCGTAAGCCATGTGCTCCCGGGCGGGACGGCAGGCGGGGACGGCCTCGGGTACCGCCTGCTGACCAATGAGGGCACCAGTGGCAGCGATGCCGGCCTGGCCCTGGCCATCCAGGGGATCGGCTCGGCTCTGGTCCTGAACGCCATCTTGTGGCTGGCTTTGATCGTTTCGGTCCCGGTGAGCGGGTTCAACCCGATTTACGCCACGGCTGCCATCGTGGGCGCCTTACTACTGGCCGCCTTCGCCGGGCTGGTGCTGCTCTTGACCCGAGGCGAGGAAAAAGCCGCGGTCCTTATCAGGAGCCTTGTGGCGCGGCTGCCGTTCCTGAAGCCGGGCACCGCCGAGAGCGCCGACCGCGTCGTTCACGAGATTGCCAACCGGGCGAAGATCATGCTCGCCGATCGCGCCCTGTTGCGCCGCGCCATTTTTTGGGCGGCCGCTAACTGGCTGCTCGACGCCGGGTCGCTGTTTGTCTTCCTGCTCGCCTTCGGCCACGTCGAAAATCCCGACGGCCTGCTCGTAGCTTACGGCCTCGCCTACGTACTGGCTGCCATCCCTATCACTCCGGGAGGCTTGGGAGTCGTCGAGGGAGTGCTCGTGCCGAGCTTGGTCGGTTTCGGCGCGACGCGCGGCGCCGCCATCGTCGCCGTGATCGGCTACCGCTTGGTCAACTTCTGGCTACCGATCCCCGTGGGCGCGGGTTCCTACCTGTCGTTGCGAGTAACTGGCGACCGCAAGGCAGCCAGTCGAAGAGAGGATCTGAGAAGGGCCGTGGCGGTCGCCAAGTCATTGGGCCCCCTAGTGCGCCACCCCGGTCTTCCGGTCGGTGCCTCACCCGGCGTGACGCCCTCTCCTGGCAGTGGCCCGGAGGAGCCCGGAGAGGGCCGACTGCCTCCCTCACCGGGCAGCTAGCTGGTAAGATGGCTAGTTCTTAGGCGTTGCTCCGGACCCCGGTAGCGCATGCGACCCGAACGTGCCTACCAAGGGTGGTGTTTGTGCAATGCCCAGTTTGCTTATTGTTGCCGTAGTCGTTGTCGCCTTGCTCTGTCTCGGCGGGCTTGCTTTCAACGGCCTGGTCCGCCGGCGCAACCGCGTCCAGGAAGCCTGGTCGGAGATAGACGTCGAACTGAAGCGCCGACATGACCTCATCCCCAACCTGGTAGAAACCGTAAAGGGTTACGCCTCCCACGAAAGCAAGACTTTCGAAGCCGTAACAGCAGCGCGCGCCGGTGCGGTGAGCGCCGGGGCCACGGGCGACCCTGCCAAGGTCGGGGCGGCAGAAAACGTGCTCTCCCAGACGCTGCGCTCGCTTTTCGCCGTGTCGGAAAACTATCCGCAACTGCGCGCCGTTGAGACTTTCCTTCAGCTCCAGGAACAGCTCACTGCCACCGAGGACAAGCTCGAGTACGCCCGCCGTTTCTATAACACCAGTGGACGGGACTACAACATCGCGCTGCAGAGCTTCCCACGGAACCTGTTGGCGGGGCCGTTCGGGTTCCATGCCGTCGCTTTCTTTCAGACCGACGAGGCCGAGCGCCAAGTCCCCGAAGTCAACTTCACAGGCCCGCCCAGCGCGACCACGTCCAATGGTTCATCGGCTCCTTCCGCCCCTCCGGTCTCGACCGGGTCGGGCCCTCCGACGGCTTGAGCTGAGCGCCGATGTACGAGCAGATAGCGCGCAATAAACGGCGAACTGCGGCCTGCGTCCTGTTGTTCTTTGGGGTGTGGGTGGGGATCGGGGCGCTGGTCGGGTTCCTATGGGCCGAGGTGTCCCGGGCGCCTTCAGGGCCGAGCCCGGGCGTCGGGGGCGACATGACGGTGGGCCTGGCCGTGGCCGGCGCCTTCGCCCTGCTCGGCATCGCCTTCTCTTTCACCACGGGCAAACGTCTGGTACTTGCGGTATCGGGGGCCCGCCCCGCCGACCCCGAGCAATATCGCCAACTCCACGACCTGGTCGAAGCCCTGGCCCTCGGGGAGGGCTTTGCCAAGCCCGATGTCTACGTCATCGACGACCCCTCGCCCAACGCTTTCGCCACCGGCATGAGCCCCCGGCACGCCGCCATCACGGTAACGACAGGCCTACTGTCGATAATGGACCGCGAAGAGCTCGAGGGCGTCTTGTCTCACGAAATGAGCCACATAAAGAACTACGACGTGCGCCTCCTGCTTATCGTCAGTACCCTTATCGGCCTGGCCGGCCTGTTGGCCAGCCTGGTGTGGCGTTCGGTGTTCTTCATGCGTGGTCGGGGACGCCAGGCGGGCCAGTTCATGGTGATCGTGTTCGGCGCCGGAGCTCTCTTAGCCGTCGTCGCTTGCATCTTCGGTCCGCTGGTCCGTTTGGCCCTGTCCCGGCGACGGGAATCGCTGGCCGACGTGAGCGGCGTCGAGCTGACCCGCAACCCAGTTGGGCTGGTCAGTGCCCTGAAGAAGCTCCAAGCCAATGACAAGCCGTTCGTCAAGTTCAACCACGCCACGGCGGCGATGTGCATCGATGACCCGCTCCAGCACCACGAAGGCCGGTTCCACCACCTTTTCGATACCCACCCCCCGATCGCTGAGCGGATAGCGGCCCTGGAGCAGCTGTCCTACGCCCGAGCGGCATGAGGTGCCATTCAAACTCGGCTCTGTCTGAGCCGGTGAAAGGAAGTCAATTATGAGCGGACCGACAGACTTTACGATCGGGAGCGAGGTTTCCTGCATCGACGGTGCCTGTGGCGAGCTGAGACGCGTGGTCATCGACCCCGTGGCTCGTGCCCTGACCCACCTAGTGATCGAACCGAAGCACGGCCGGCAAAAAGGCCACCTGGTACCGATCAACATCGCCGCCTCGACGACCGGCGGCATCAGGCTCGCCTGCACCACGGCTGAGTTCGAAAAGTTCGATGAAGCAGAAGAGACGCAGTTCATCCCGGGCGGGGACGCGCAGTTCGGCTACGCCCAGGAACATATGGTCTCGTGGCCCTACTATGGCGTGGGAATGGGGTCGTACGGTCTTGAGAGCCTGAGCCGGGGCACGGGCATGGGGGGGAGCACGGGCGTACCCAGTGGCCAAGTGATCACCAATGACCGCGTACCCGTGGGAGAGGTCGAGGTGCGCCGAGGCGAGCACGTGTTCGCCACCGACGGCGCCATCGGGCAAGTGCAGGGACTGGTCGTCCATCCCGGCGACCACTGCGTCACCCACGTCCTACTTGACGAGGGTCATCTCTGGGGCCAAAAACGGGTGGCCATCCCTATAGGCGCCGTCAAGGACGTCGAAGACGGCGTACGGCTCAACTTGACCAAGGACGAGGTGCGCGACCTGCCTGCGGTAGAGGTCGACGAGCGGGATTGAATCCCTGAGCAGGTCCGGACCTGCTCAGGCCCGGACCTGCTGGGCCCGGCCCGTTCAGATGGGGCCGGCTGCGCCCCACTCCGCCAGCGGCGAGGGGTTTCGCCTGACAGCCCGGTGCAACAGGACCAACTCTCGCTCCACGGCCTGAGCGTCCCCCGTGATGGTGGCGAGCTCGGCACCGTCGATGGTCTCCCGGTCGAGGAGCAGCTCTATAACCCGGTCAAGAGTGGCTCGATTGTCCTTGAGCAATTTGGTCGCCCTGCTCTCGGCGTCGCGCAGCAGCGTCGCCACCTCTCGGTCTATGGCGCGTTGGGTCTCCTCGGCATAGGGGCGGCCGGCGAAGGGGTTATCCCGGCTCGGTCCCTCGGGCCCGTAACCAATGGGGCCGATGTCAATGGAGAACCCCCATTCCCGGACCATACGCGTGGCCAGGTCGGTGGCGCCGGCGAGGTCGTTGGACGCTCCCGTGGATGGCTCCCCGAGCACGAGGATCTCGGCTGCCCGGCCGCCGAGGCGGACGGTGAGCGAGTCGGTCAAGTAGCTCTGGCGGTAAAGGTGGCGCTCGGAGATGGGCAGCTGCTCGGTAACCCCAAGAGAGGCGCCCCTCGGAAGGATGGTGACTTTGGCCACCGGGTCGGCGTTCACGGACAGCGCGGCCACAACGGCGTGCCCGGCTTCGTGCACGGCGACGGAGTGCTTTTCCTCCGGCAAGAGCGCGTTCGAGGCATCACGGCGGCCGATCAGGAGGCGGTCTCGAGCCGCGTCGAAATCTGCCGCCGTGAGGATGTCCCGCCTGTCCCGGACGGCATTGATGGCCGCCTCATTGACGAGGTTGGCGAGATCCGCCCCCGAAAACCCGGGTGTGCCACGGGACACGGCGTCGAGGTCGACGCCGCCCGCGAGCTTCTTGCCCCGGCCGTGTATGCCGAGGATGGCCGTGCGCTCGACCTGGTTGGGGAGCGGGATCTCTACGGTCCGGTCGAAACGCCCGGGCCGCAACAGGGCGGTGTCGAGGATCTCAGCCCGGTTGGTGGCAGCGATGACGACCACGCTGGCCCCGGGCTCGAAGCCGTCCATCTCCGAGAGCAACTGGTTGAGCGTCTGTTCGCGCTCGTCGTTGGACCCGAAACCCCCCGGGCCTCGCCGGCCCCCGATGGCGTCGATCTCGTCGATGAAGATGATGGCCGGGGAGCGCTTGCGCGCGTCGGCAAAGAGATCCCGCACTCTGGACGCGCCCACGCCGACGAACATCTCGACGAAGCTCGACCCGGACAGGGCGAAAAATGGCACGCCCGCCTCGCCGGCGACAGCCCTCGCCATGAGCGTCTTGCCGGTACCAGGAGGACCGACCATGAGCACCCCCTTGGGGCCGACCGCCCCCGCCGCGGCATAACGCTGGGGGTATTTGAGGAAGTCCACAACCTCCATAACCTCAGCCTTCGACCCTTCGTAGCCGGCGATATCGGCAAAACGCGTCGTCGGCCTGTCCTCGTCGTACACCTTGGCCTTGGACCGCCCTATACCCATGATGCCGCCCAGCCCTCCGCCCATCTGCTTGCGACTGCGACGGTAGAACCAGATCAAGGCACCAAAGATGAGAACGAACGGCAACAGGTCCTCGATCAGGCCCAGGACCGATGTCGCGCTCGCGTTGGTGCCGGTCACCTGGACCTTGTGGTCGAGTAGGAGCGGGGTCAGAGCGGTGTCGTCGAGGGCGATGGGGATTTGCGAGGTATAGGCCTCGCCCTTGACGAGCTTGCCGCTGACGGCACCGGCCGAGGTGATAGTGGCCGTTGAGACCTTGTTGGACGACACTTCGTTTACAAAGCCGGTATAGCTGAAGTTGACAGTGGCGGCCGGTTTGACATCTGCGTGGAAAAACACGACCACGGCCAAGAGGCAACCGAGCCCGAGCACCCAGGACTTCCAGCGGGCCGGCCGGCCGGGAAGGTTGACCGGAGGCCGGCCACCGGGTGGCCCCGGCGGGCCAGTAGGCCCCGACGGGCGCCGGGACGGGCCCGACGGGGTCGGCGGGCGCCGCGACGGAGCCGTCGTCGGCGCGTCACTTTTGTGCCGTGTGCTGCCGGACAGCGTCACGCCGTCCCCGCCCGGGCGGGGTTGAGCCGGTCGGGCCTCGTGGCGGTCAACGGCGGGCGAGACGGCGCCCGCTCGGGGTGGTAGGCGGGGCATAGTTCATCTCGAAATGGTGGTACAGCGCCGACTCGTCGTCCTGGGAAAGCTCCTCGCCATGCATCTCGATGTCGGGTGCAGCGCGGACCTGCTCCTTGGTCGCCGTTACCTGCAGGTCATCAGGACCGACGTGGATGCCACCCAGGGGCACGAAGGTCAAGTGGCGGCCGATAAAGCCTTCCTTGACCGTGCCGAACTGCGGCTCGTCCGTCTCCACGTCGACGTACACATCTTGGAGCTTGCCGATCTTGTCGCCATCGCAGTCCACGAGCATCTTGCCGTGCCACTGAGCGGCGCTCCACTTAGCCTGGACATCATTTTCGGACATTCCATCCTCCTCGTCTCCTGGACGGTCGCACGTACTATTCAAGGTTGCTCAGGTGCCGGCGATCGCCGTCACCGGCAGGTTGGCGGCCACTCCGGCGGGCATGCCGCCGGCTTGGGCGTCACCGAAACCGTAAACCAGCCCGTTAGAGCCGGCCATCAAATAACCGCCATTGTCGGGGCTAAGGGCGATCCCCACTATGTCGGCGACTCTGATCCTCTCTCCCGGCAGGGAGCCGTGGAACTTCACTCCCGAACCGAAGCTGAAGGCACCGCCGTCGGCGCCCACGAGGATGTAGCCCCGGCCCGTGGAGGAGGGCAGGATGGCCCGCACATCGCTCACATGTTTGCCCAAGCCGGGCAGGGACCCATAAAAATGGGTCGTCCCGAAAGTGAACACGCCACCGTCCGACCCCACCAACAGGTAACCATCCCCCCCGGGGGAGCCAACCATCCCGACCACGTCTTTCACGCGGAGGTGGATGCCGGGGAGCGAGCCGTGGAACTTGGCGTCCCCAAAGGTAAAGAAGCCGCCGTCGGCGCCTACGAGGTAGTAGCCGAGGCCATCGGCGGTCGGGGCGATGGCCACCACGTCCGAGACGTGCTTATTGAGGGCGGGCAGGTCACCGTAGAACCTGGCGTCGCCCACGGCGGTAACGCTGCCGTTGGCCGTCACGACCCAGTACCCTTTGGCCGTCGGGCTGGCGGCTATTCCCACCACGGCCCCGCTCGCCGCCGAGGTCGTCACGCCCCCGAGCGACGGTGCCGCTCCCGAACTGAAGACCTGGCCGTTCCCCGTGGCGAGCCAGTAACCGGGAGCGGGCAAATCGATGACTTCGGCATAAACTGCCGACCCGGAAGCTCCGAAAAGGCCCTGGCCGGAGAAAAACGCTTGCACGCCGCGGCGCCCGCTGGAGAAGTACGTGGCCGCACACGTGGCCTCACCGGTAGGAGCGCTTAGGGCAACCTTGGCACAACCCGTTATGGGCGCCCCGTTGTCGAAGAAGTTGACGGTACCGCCACCGGGCCCGGGGAGCACCTTTGCCGTATATGTCACGGCCTGGCCCACCGACGCCGGGTTGGCAGAGGACCACAATGACGCCGTGGTGCGGGCTATTGACGGCTTCGTGGTGGTGGTTGTAGTCGGGGCCGGAGCGTTGCCGTAGAGGTTGAGCTCGTCGACCGACCACCACTTTGTGGCCGCCGAGGTCAAGATAACCCTCAGGTAACGGGCGCTTTGAGCGTCGAAGCTCACCGTCTCCGGGGTGGTCGTACCTGTGCATCTGGCGACGGTCGCCCAAGACGTCCCGTTGGCAGAGACGTCCACGTCATAGCCCCGGGCGTAGTCGGTCGCTGAGCTCGGCACCGCCATCTGCAACTCATAGAAGCCCTGCGCCGAGCCTAGGTCGACTTCGAGGTACAAGCCTGCAGCCTGGTCTTCGTTGGTGCTGAAGCGGGTCGTCAGTTTGCCGTCCAGAGCGTAGGCGGGAGCGTCGGCGCTATTGGTGGGCGCGTTGGTGCTGGCCACCCAACCAGAACGGTCAAGAGCACTACCGCTTGCCGGCGCCGCGCAGTTAGAGCCGGCCACGGCAGTCGTGGTGGTCGTTGTCGGCGTTGTCGTGGTGGTCGTTGTCGGCGTCGTCGTTGTGGTCGTTGTGGTCGTTGTGGTCGTCGTCGTAGTGGCGGCGCCCGCCGAAGGGGCGGAAATCGTGGAGGCCATGAAACCGGCCACGACGGCGATCGTTGCCAGTATTGCCGTCCCAGGCACAGCATGCCGGCTGCGCCGGCCCTGCCGTCTGTAGGTCATCTTCTTCCTTTTCTTTTGGTCTTCTTTTGGTCTCGAGCCTTCTGCTCGAGCTTTCTCAGGCCTGAGCTCTGCTGTGCTCTACGTCAGGAGGGCGGGGACATTGCGAGCACCGGAGAACTCGCTCGGCAATGATCGTGCGCGTCATACGAGCCGGCTACACCTGTAGCTCTGGACAACGGTCCCAAGCATCAAGGGCGATGGGTTCGCGCAACCCCAGTTCTTCACGCGCTATTGGTTTTGCAGAGGAACTCTTTCACCGCCCGGGACCACAGCATGGTGAGCTCGGCCTCAGATCCCCCCCCAAAGAAACCGCGTTGACCGCGGAACAGAGGCGAAGAAAGAACCGACGTCGACCATGGCACGCTCCCACCGCAGGCATTGTGATGTCGCTACCAGGGTCTGGAGTACCGCCCCCAGCCAGTGCGGCTGGCCCAACACGTCCGGGGCTGTTATCGCGTCACCACAATTGTACACCTTTTGGGACGGTGGCGGCAGCAGGCAGTACTGGCTACCCACGCCGTTTGGCCTCGCCTTTTGTAGCAAAAACCACACTACTCAGCAGGCCGACAGGGATGAGGGCCCCGATCACCCATATAAGCATTGCATCAACACCACCCTTGAGGCACGTCTAAAAGAACATGCGCTACCGGGGTCCGGAGCAACGCCGAGGAACTCATCCTACCACCGCTGGGCCTGGGTTTTCGCCGTTAAACGGAAGCGAAGAAAGTACGTGAGCGGCAGAAGATCTTGATGAGCCGGCCCCGCCAGGTACCCATATAACGATAGGCTTTTACAGGTCTCGCTCACGTCCGGGCACTCCCGCCCCGACGCCAAAGCAGGCAGATCGGGAGGCCCACATGGGATCTCCATCAGCAACACCGACCGCTTCTGGGACAGTTGACCTTAGCCGTCCCAGTGAAGAAGAAGTTGCAACTTCCGACACACTAGACGGTTTCGGCCCAGTTCTGGCGGCGGTGGCCCAAAGGGACCACGATTCGGACGAGCTCACCGCCGATCGGCTGGAAGCGGGCCACAAGTTCTTGGAGGACTTCGCCGCGGCCTGTGCGGCCGAGGTCCGGCCGGCGATGGATGCCGTGGTCAGCCGGCTCCAACAGCTCGGCGGCGGCGGAGTCGTCGAGGAGCACACCGGTAACGAGGTTCGCTTTCGCAACCCACGAGTGACCCTGTGGATGTCGCTGAAAGGCGAGATCGTCGGGGAACCACGCCTTGACCGTTACCCCTACCTGCAACTCGAGGCTGACGTCGAGAGGCGAAAGGTTCAGGTCGACGAGGGCGATATGTGGCGTGGGGCCGGAGGGCACAGTAGTGGTCGCGTGGCCGCTTGGGACCTCTCCGAGCTCACCGGCGACAAGGTGACCAAGGAGCTGCTAGCGATCGCCCGCCGCGCCGCGGAGTAAGCGTGGGCTAGGGCGCTGAGGTGGCTTGTGGCTACGTCCCGCCACCTCCGCGGCTCGGCCGCCGCTCCCGAGCCCGGGTCAGGTGCCCTTCGGCTCGGGCGGCACCTCTGCGCCTTTCCCCCTGCCGTTGGCCGAGGGTGGAGGCAGCTTGGCCATGGCGCCCGTCTCTCGGGACAGGAAGGCGCCGATCTCTTGGATCGTGCTCATGAGCGGACCAGGGAAGACCACCGTCGTGTTCTTGTCGACACCGATCTCGATCAGGGTCTGCAGGTTGCGGAGCTGGAGCGCCAGCGGGTGGACCATCATGATGTCGGACGCTTCCCCGAGAGCGGTAGCGGCCAGGGACTCGCCTTCTGCCGCGATGATCTTGGCCCGCTTCTCGCGCTCCGCCTCCGCCTGACGGGCCATGGCCCGCTTCATCGTGTCCGGTAACTGGATGTCCTTTAGCTCCACCAGGGTCACGAGCACGCCCCAATCCGCGGTTTGGATGTCGAGGATCTCCTTGATGTCCACGTTGATGCGGTCGGTCTCCGCCAGCATCTCGTCGAGGGTGTGCTGGCCCACGACCTTGCGCAGCGTTGTCTGGGCGATCTGGTTGATCGCGGCCTCGATATTCTCGATGGCGATGACCGACTTGGTCGCGTCCACGACGCGGTAGTAGGACACGGCCGACACGTCAACGCTCACGTTGTCCCGGGTGATGATGCCCTGGGACTGGATCGGCATCGTAACGATCCGGAAGGACACCTTGCGCAGCACGTTGACGAACGGCACGATAGCGACAAGTCCCGGGCCCTTTTCACCGGTGACCCGGCCGAAGCGGAAAACGACCCCCTTTTCGTACTGCTGGACTATGTGAAAAGCGGACGCGAACACGATCAGCGCAACGACCACCACAACGACGATGGCCACGACTACGCCGGTCATGTGCGCTCAGCTCCGGGTTGCGGCGCACCTTTGCCGAGGCGACCACGAGGGACAGGCCCGGCCCACGTAACCGCCGCCCAGGGACGCAAGCTGTAGCCCTTTAGAGTTCCCTCCAGGCCGAGGACGACGTCATGGCGGGCTTGGTAGATGAGCACTGCGTCAACACCACCCTTGTTCACGTGTTAGGGAGCGCAGACGCCACCGGGGTCCGGAGCAACGCTGACCAGCTCACGCTACCACCGCTACCGCCGTTGACAAGACCGCCCTGCGGGCCCGTGTGACCACTGCTGCGGTGGTCCCGGCTCCTTGACGGGTACGTGGCCGCGGTTTATCCTTCACGCAAGCGTCGAGCCGCCCGCACCACATTGCCAGGCGGTAACGATCGGGGAGCAGCGCTCCCAGGAAAGGGAATGTCATGTCCGCCGAGTTCGACCAGCTCAACAAAGCCCTAGAGGAGGTCAGTTGACTCGTGGTCCGTCCTCGGGCGGGTTTTTGAGCATCGAGCAGTTGGCTAACGAGGTCGACTCAGGGCGGGTCGACACCGTCCTGGTCGCGATAGCCGACATGCAGGGCAGGCTCCAGGGAAAGCGCTGCGATGCGCGCTTCTTCCTCGACCATGTGCGCACCGATGCCACCGATGCCTGCAACTACCTGCTCGCCGTGGACATCGAAATGAGGACGGTCGACGGCTACGCGATATCGTCGTGGGAGCGTGGCTACGGCGACTTTGTCATGCGGCCCGACCTGAACACCTTGCGGTGGGTGCCCTGGCAGCCGGGCACCGTCTTATGCCACGCCGATGTCGAGTGGGAGGACGGCGGCCCTGTCAGCCCCGCCCCGCGCCAGGTACTGCGCCGCCAGATTGCACGTTTGTCCGAGCGAGGCTGGAGCGCGTTCGCCGGTACTGAGCTCGAGTTCATGGTCTTTCGCGACACGTACGAGGAGGCATGGTCCCGGGGGTACCGGAGCTTGACACCGTCAACGCAGTACAACGTCGACTACTCGCTGTTGGGCACAGCCCGGGTCGAGCCGTTGCTCAGGCGGATCCGTCTCGAGATGACAGGGGCAGGCATGCAGGTCGAGTCGGCCAAAGGAGAGTGCAACCTGGGCCAGTTCGAGATCGCGTTCTACTACTCCGGCCTGTTGGAGAAGGCCGACGAGCATGTCCTGTACAAGTTAGGGGCAAAGGAGATCGCTGCCCAAGAGGGCATGAGCCTCAGCTTCATGGCCAAGTTCGACCAACGGGAAGGCAATTCTTGCCACGTCCACATATCGTTGCGTGACGATGACGGCACGCCGCTGTTCGTGGGCCGCGAGCCCAAGGCTATGTCCGAGACTTTCCGGCACTTCCTGGCCGGCCTTCTCGCCACCACCCGTGAGCTGACCTTCTTCTACGCTCCCACTGTCAACAGCTACAAGCGCTTTGCCCCCGGGACGTTCGCCCCGACGGCGGTGGCCTGGGGCCACGACAACCGGACGTGTGCGTACCGCGTTATCGGCCATGGTCCGGGCCTGCGGGTGGAATGCCGGATCCCGGGCGCTGACGTCAACCCTTACCTGACATTGGCCGCGCTGGTAGCCGGGGGCCTGCACGGGATCGAGAACGAGATCCCGCTCATCGCTGCCTTCGAGGGCAACGCCTACGCCTCCGAGCGGCTCACACACGTCCCAAGGTCTCTGTCCGAAGCGGCCACCTTGTTCGAACAGAGCACCGTCGCCCGCCACGCCTTCGGCGATGACGTGGTCGACCACTACGTGAACATGGCCCGGGTAGAGCTCGACGCTTTCAGCGCCGCCGTAACCGACTGGGAACTGGTCCGCGGGTTTGAACGCTACTGATCAGCGCTTTGCGGGCGAGGAGGGGGACGTGTACAGCGGTCTTCTTTCGCCAGAAGATCATCTTGGTCCGGCTCGCATCAGCACCCGGGGAGCTCAGCCCCCGGGTGCTCAAAGTTCGCCGCGGACCTCTACACGGGAGGCCCGATGGTCCCAGGCGATATTAGGTCCAAGCGATATTAGGCCCAAGCGATATTAGGCCCAAGCGATATTAGGAAGGACAGGAGTTGCTACCGGCATACCCACCGGCACCAGCGGCAATCCCGGCCGGGATCCAGTTGCTGTTGACGATGACGCCGGCGGGAACGTCCCCGGGAGCGTACAGGTCAATGGCGTCCTGGGCCGCGGTCATCACCTGTGCAGCTGACATGCAACCGACAAGTGTGATCTGGTCGGGCGCAAGGACCGACGAAACCTGAGGGCCGGCACACGGGCTGGCGCCGATGTACTCAGCAGAATTGGCCACCATCGCGGCAGGCAGCCAGTTCCCGTTGACGATCAGGCCGGCGGGCTGGCCTCCCGGCAGGTAAAGGGCTACAGCTTGTTCTGCTGCTGCCGATACCTGAGTCGACGAGATGCAACTTCCGTTGAGCACGATCTGGTCCGAGGGCAGGACCGGCGGTGGGTCGGTCGGGTTGGCGGCTGCAGCCACCCCGGCGAACCCGAGGACGAGCGGTGCCATCATGATGGGGATGGCAAGGAACCTCTTTAGGTGAAGCTTAGACGTGTGCAACTTCCTCTACCTTTCTTTGTTTGTCTTTCCAGACCGGCCCGCCTATAGTGTTCAGAGTTCTGACCATCTCGGCGTAGCCGGGTAAGCATTGACGCGGCCCAACATGTAGCGGGGGAGCCAAATGAAAGGGCCCTAAAACTAAGCGTTTTGTTCATAAATCAGCTTTGGGCCCGTCCGAGGGACGTTCGGCTTCACGGGTCATGCGACCAGGGTCCCCTCGCGGGGCCAAGGAAGGCACGGTAACCAAAGCTTGCTAGCCGCCAAGGAAATTATTTTGCCTCTCTCGGCACCGGTCGACCTTGGCTTAGCACTATGGCCGTCACCAGGGACTGGAGCAACGAGGCACTCGAAGGTGCTCTTGGCGCTATCTTACAGGGCCCAGGGCGCAAACCGCACGACAAAGCGCCAACCTTCCGGGTCGGGGGCACCGAGGAAAGAGCTTCCCCGGTCCTAAAGCGACGGCACGAGTGTCCCGACTAAACGAATTAGCCACAAGGCACCGATGGGGGAACATTGGGACCGCGTTTCAAGGGGATAATTGTGCTGTTCGCGCTGGTCGCGAGCCTGGTCGTAACGATGGGGCCCGCAGGTGCGGGGGCGGCCGGCACGGCCTACGTGGCACCTAGCCGGGGCGACCTGTTCGACGCCCGGCTGGTGGGGGCGGGCTCCCGTCTTCCCATCACCTCGGCCGCCGGCCAGGACGTGTGGCTGGTGACCCGGGCCGGTCGGGTTTTCGCCTACGGCGACGCCCGCGACTATGGCGACGCCCACGCCTCTACGCCCGTGGTGGGCGCCGCTGCCACCCCCGACGGCGGGGGCTACTGGCTGGCCACGGCGGGTGGCGGGGTCTACAGCTTCGGCGACGCGGCCCAGTTCGGGTCGTTGGGCAGTCACCACCTGGCCAGCCCCGTGGTGGGCCTGGCCGCCACCGCCGACGGGAAGGGCTACTGGCTGGCCACGGCGGCCGGCGCGGTCTACGGCTTCGGCGACGCCGCCGGCCACGGCCTGGGCGCGGCCAGCGCCCTGGGTGTAGGCCCGACAACGGGCCCGGTGGTAAGCATCGTCGCCGACCCGGGAACGCTGGGCTTCTGGCTGGCCACCGCCAGAGGGACCGTGCTGGGCTACAGCGGCGCCCCCACCTACGGCCCGGCCCACCTGCCGGCGGCAGTGGTGGCCGTGGCGGCCACGCCCGACGGCCGAGGGTACTGGGTCGTGGCCGGCGACGGCCGCACCGCCACCCGGGGCGACGCCGGCAAGCACGGCGCTCTCAACGGCGCCTACCCGCAGCCCGTGGTCGGGATGGCTATCGACCGCACGGGCAACGGCTACTGGATGGCCACCGCCAACGGGCACGTTTTCTCCTACGGCACCGCCGGTACGGTCGTCTCTCCCCCCGGCTCGCCCCGCGTGGCCGCCATTGTGGCCGCGTCCCCCGCCAAAGGATCGCCCAGCCTCACCGCCTCCACGCCGGGCGGGCTGAACATCACTACGACGGCCTTGCCTGGCCTGGTAGCCGGCCACGCTTACTCGGCCCAATTGGCAGCCTCCGGGAGCACCGGGCCCTACTCCTGGACAGAGGTCGGCGGGGCACTGCCCCCCGGCTTGGCCATGAGCGCGGCCGGCGCCATCAGCGGGACGGCTGACCCCGGGCTGAGTGGCGCGTTCGGTTTCACCGTCCAAGTTACGGGCTCTTCGGTAATGTCGCCCCGGCCCGCCACGGCCACCTTCACCATTGCGGTAATGAGCAGCCCGGCAGCCTCACCGTCACTGACCCAACTCCCGCTTTCCGAAGTGCACAGCCAGAACTGGTCGGGCTACGTGGCTACTGCAGGACCGTACACAGCCGTTTCGGGCAGCTTCACAGTCCCGTCGTTGAGCCCCGGCACGCCCGCTCAGGACATGGTGTCGGAGTGGGTAGGGATAGACGGCTCCGGCAACACCTCGCTGGTACAGGCCGGCGTCTCCGAAGTCCCCGACCCGAACAGCACGGCGACGTTCGACGTGATCGCGTGGTGGGAAGTCCTCCCGATCGCCAGCCAACCCATAACGACCATGACGGTGAGCCCCGGCGACGAAGTGAGCGTAACAATCGACCAGGTGAGCGGTGCCAGCTGGACCATCCACCTCACCGATGCGACAAAGGGACAGGGCTTCACTCAAGACGTGGGTTATACGGGACCGGGCACGTCCGCCGAATGGATCGTGGAGGCGCCTACTGACAGCCAGACCGACCAACAGATCAGCTTGGCCCCCTACAGTCCGGCCGTGACGTTCAGCGGCCTTGCCGCGACCGGTGGCTCTGCTGGCTTGTCGGAACTGGCCATGGTGCAGGAAGGCCAACAGGTCGCGAGCCCTTGTGCGCTCAACCCGGCTGGGTTCAGTGTGGCTTATGGGGCCACCGCCCCCTCGGCCCCGTAACCCGGTCGGCGGTCGGGGCGTCTGACCGTAGTACTTTTGGCTGGTCTAAGAGCCCACGGTTGGCCCGTCGTTTCAGTCCGGTTCATCGACTTCCACCGCAGGCAGGTCGCGCACCTCGTCCTTGGTCAGGTTGAGCCGGACGCCGTCTTCGACGTCCTTGACGGCACTTATGGGTATGGCCACACGCTTTTGGCCCCAGAGATGGCCCTCGTCGAGCAGGACGTGGGTGACAGAATGGTCACCGGGATGGACGACCAGTCCCCGCACTCGCCCGATGGCGCCGTCGGTGGCAGATACGTGGTCGCCCCGACGCACCTCGACTTCGCCCTCGGGCACGCTGTCGTTGGTGACGACCACCGGACCGGGCGCTTGCATGCCCAGGCCCATACCCACACCACCCATGCCGAGTGACCCTACGCCCAACCCGTAGTAGGGCCACGACAGCATTTGGTCTTGGCCGTAGCCAAACCGGCCGTTCCCGCCGGGGATGAACTGGGTCACTTCGGCCTGATCGAGCTTTTCGAACTCAGCCGTGGTACATGCCAGGCTGACCCCGTCGGTGGTCGGGGTAGCCAGGTTTATCGGCACGAGACGGCCTTTTTCTCGGCCGTGCTTCGGTTCGACCACGAGATGGGTGAGCGCACGCGCTATGGGGTCGATCACCACGCGTCTCAGCTCCCCGCACGGCCCATCGCTGGAGGACACTTCGCTCCCGATCGTAAACTCTGTCGGTTCGCTCATGGTTAACTGCTCTTTCTTCTCTAAGCGGCCTTAGGCCGGTGCGACGACGTTCATATCCTGGGGAGAAGGGGCCCGGCAGCTCGGGCGACCCTGCAGATGGCGGCGCCGTAACTCGGCCAGAGATGGTGAGGAAGAAGATCCGGAAAAGGTTTTTGGCACTGTCCTGCCTCAGGCACTGCGAAAGATCGCGTTACCAGGGTCTGGAGTACCGCCCCCGGCCAGCTCGTACCGGCCCGGCACGTCGGGGAATTTGTCGTGTCCCTCCTAACCTTACACCCATTTTGGGTGGCGCGAGCTCCGGAACGACTTCCACGTCCGCCATCTTGCTGATCTTGTCGCCGCCGACCGCGCCGATCTTATACGGCATTGCCGGCGGCACCTGGACGGGACCTCCGCGGCTTGCCCGGGGACCCGGTAGGGCCCGTCTTGCCGACAAGGACGTCTAAGACCTCGCCGATGGTCCGTTCCCGGCCTACCGCTTCCCGGAGGGGCAGGTGGGCCTGGATCTGGTAGCGGTTACGACGGGCATCGCTGTCCTTGTCCTTGACGACGTACCCCGCGGCCGCCAGGTCGGTCACGATGGCATAGGTGCGACGCTCAGTTATGCCCAGGGTGTCAGCGATGTCGCGCAGGCGCGCTCCGGGGTCATGGGCGATGCAGACCAGCACCCGGGCATGGTTGGTAAGAAACCCCCACTCTGACATCCTCACTTACCCTACCGTACAAACTTCTAGAAATATATGACTGGTACTGTAAATCTAAAGTAGGATTGGGTAGACGTTCGAGGCACAGTGGTCGCAGACCGCCAGCTGTTCGAGCGTCAATGAAAGAGTGCAGCCATGTTGATGCGATTCGAGCCGTTCCGCGAGTTCGACCGGCCCTCCGAGGATCTCCTTGCCGATAACCGCCTCCACCACGTACCGGTGGACGCCTACCGTCGGGGCAATGATTTCAAGGTAGACCTCGACCTGCCCGGCGCCGACCCGGGCTCGATCGACCTGAGCGTCCAGGCCGACCTACTCACCGTGCGTGCCACACGGTCGTCACATGAGGCTGAGGGCGACGAGGTCCAGGTGGCCGAGCGCGGCCACGGGCAGTTCGGTCGTCAACTGTTCCTTGGTGAGAGCCTCGACCGGGAGCACATCGCCGCCAATTACCACGACGGGGTGCTGACCATCACCATCCCGGTGGCCGAACAGGTCAAGCCCCACAAGGTCGAGATAACCCACATGGGCAATGTGCCCGGCCCCGTCGAGGCCAGCACGGTCGGCGCCTGAACCGCGGGGACTTCAACCGGCAGCACTGTGCACCCATGGTGCTCGCCGGCGCGGTCGTCGCTGGCGGCTCGGGCACGGAGGTACAGCCACAATGTTGCTAATAGAACACGGTCCCCGCGGAGCCGTCGATGTCGGCCGCCGCAGGCCCACTTGGGTCATTTACGATGGAAAACGAGTCGCCAAGTTCCAATTTGTCGGAGCCGAGGGCCGCGGCGGCTACCTCACCCTCGTACCCGTCGACAAGTGCGGGGCACAACCCCGGACCGAGTACCTGGCCCACAGGACCATCTCCCGTGAGGCGACCACTACCGAGCCGCCTGTTATGTTCCCGTCGTGAGGACTTCCTGGCCCGAAGCCACCAGGTCCCGTACGTGGGCGACAACCTCGTCGAGGTCCGCCATGTCGCGCTCGAAAGCGCCCGCTGGCGTAAGGAAAAGGAAGGTCACGCGCATCACCGGTTCGCCCGTCGCCCCGGCCACGGCCAACGCGTACGAGGCCCCCTGGTTCCGGTAGGCAGCCACCCTGCTGTCGAGCGAAGCGGCATCGGACGTGGACGCCGTCTTGTGGTCGACCACCACCAAGCCGTCATTTCCTCGATATAGAAGGTCGATGTAGCCCTCGAGCAGGCGGCCCCCGACGGGAGTGCACACGTAGACCTCTCGCCAGTGAGGGCAGCGGGCCGCCTCTCGCACCGATGGTGAGCCCAGTGCGGAAACGGCCAGCTGCTGGACTGTCTCTTGGCGTTCCTGGACTGCTTCTGCCTCGCATTGTGCCGCCACCGCCGCCTCTAGGCCCGCCCCGGTGGCGAGGTCGACCGTCTGGAGCACGCCGTGGACGGCCCGGTCCACGGACGTGCCGTAGCGGCCCTTCAACCACGGCGGGAGGTCCAGGTCCCGCGGCCACTTGTCCAGCCCGGGACCGGGCTCGGCCTCGACATCGGACGTGCCCTCGTCGGTAAGGGCGGTCGCCGCCACCACCCTCGGCACGGACGCGGAGGCCAGGGCCGCTGCGAGCTCGGCCTCCCAGACGGCGAACGGTGGCAGGGCTGCGGGAGGCCCGGCCACCGCTTGGTGCACCGCGGCCGAGCCCTCGCTGGCGGCCCCGTCCACCAACCCGGCAAGTACGTCCCCCATGCCGTCGACGAGAAGCTCGGCGTTCGTACGCTTGGCCGGCTCGGGCTCGTTCTTGCGTTGCTTGCGGTGCAGGGAGACCACCAAGTGGTCCTGTGCCCGGGTGCAGGCCACGTACAGGAGGCGGGCCCGTTCGTGCAGGCTCATCTGCTCGTCGATGGGCACCCACGCCCGGTACTCCTCGGTGGCCACGTCCTGGCCGAAGCTGTAACCAACTCCCCCACCGGGCGGGAAGACGACCTGAGCCGGGGCCGGCCAGGCCCTCGGGACCGTCGACATCCCCGACAGGACAGCGATGGGGAACTCCAGGCCCTTGGCGGCATGGACGGTCATGACGCGCACGGCGTCGTCGTCGCTCTCGGGCAGTACGGCCTCGGCCACCCTCGCCCCCTCGGCCGTCTGACGGCTCACCCAGGCCAGGTACTGGCGGACGTTGCCACCGACGGCGTCGTGCCAGGCTCGGGCCTGGTCGATAACAAAGCGCAGGCGCCGCCAAACGTCGCGCGGCCTGCCCTCGCCGAAGCCCAGCTCGAAGGCGCGCCGGTCCCGGGCGACGCGGTCGAGCAGTTCGGAGGGGGCGAGCCAGTGGTGCTGGTCATAAAGCGAGCGCAGGTACCCCAGCCCGGCCAGGACGGGGTCGTCGGCCGGCACGCTGGCGGGTTGGTCGGCCAGGTAGCTGAGGTGCCCGCCGCGCTCGGCCCGGAACCGGAGCAGGTCGTCGTCCCCGCAGGCCAGCAACGGGGTACGCAAGGCCGAGACGGTAGTGAGGCGATTGGTCGGGTCGTCGACCGCCCGCAGCACCATCAACAGATCACGGACCGGCCGGTTGGCATACACGAGCGAGCTGGCTTCGGCCCGGAAGGCGGTCCCGGCCCTGTCCAGGGCGTCTTCCAGGAACGGCAGGGACGTGCGGGCCGGGACGAGGACGGTGATGTCGCCGAGCCGGGCCGGGGCGCCAACCACCCTGGCCGTCGTGGACCTGCCAGCCCTCGTTAACGGCCCGGGCCACCGTCGCGGCCACGTCGGCCGCTTCCGCGGCGCGCAGCTCGTCGGCCCCGGTACCCGCGGGATGGGGCTCGCGCCCCAGGACCGAAACGGCTGGGCCGCGCTCGGCGGCGGTCCGCGTCGGGACCAGGGGGATGAAGTCGGGCTGGCACGGAGCGGGCAGGGCCACGGTCGCGACCTCGCTCATGAGAGCGCCGAAGGTGGAGTTGACCCATGCGATGATCGGCCCGACGGTTCGGAAGTTGGCCGTGAGCTCCACCCGGCCGCCCGCGGCCCCGAAGCGGCGGGCGGCACCGAGGAACGTAGAAATGTCGGCTCGGCGGAACCGGTAGATGGACTGCTTGGGGTCGCCCACCACGAACAGGTGCCCCGGGGCCACCTCCACCTCGTCCCACGGGGCCGTCCCCGCCCGCCCGCGTACGTCGGGCCGGCGCAGCAAGGCGCGGGCCAGCACCAGCAAGTCGTGGAACTGGAGCTCACCGGAGGCCCGGCGTTCTGCCGCCGCCTCCAACGTGAAAAGGCGCAGGACGGTGGCTACCTTCCGGGCACTGGCCTGGGCCAGCTCACCTCGGATGGCGCCCAGGCCCGCCTCCAGATCCCTAACCCTTTGCTTGAGGTTGAGGATATCGTCCCACGCTCTCTTCCCTCCGACGTTCCCCACTGCGAAGCTGGGCCGTTGCGGTCGCGCACCGGGTGCCAGGGCCTCGACCAGCTCCAACTCGTCGGATATAGCAGAGAGCTGGTCCAGGTACTCCCCGATCTCCGCCAGCCGGTCCGCCAGTTTGTCGGTGGGGGCCCGGCACGGTTCGGCGCACACCTCCCTGCCCGCGGTGAGGACCGGCACTAAGAGCTCGCGCGCCGGAGGTGGGCCCGGGCAGTGATCGGGGGCCCTTTCCTCCACCAGGTCCCAGTTGTCCTCGAAGGCGGCGGCCAGGGACCGAAGTGCCTCCGGCCTCACCCCGCAGGCGAAGAGCAGGAGCAGCGGCCGGGCCAGGTCCGGGTCGGCTAGAAGCTCGTCTTGGAAGGCCGCCCAGCGCTGCTCGGACGCCACCGCCGAGCTGACCTCGTCGGGGACGGACAGGCGCTCAGGCTTCAAGGCTCTCCGTCTCCCCGCCGTTCCCCTCGTCCGCGACCTCGGGCAACGGAGGCTCAGCCAGGTCAAAGAATGGGGCCAGAGCCGGGTCTGCCCTCTTGCGCTCCAGCCGGTGGTGCAGTTCGACCACCCCCAGGGCGTCGGGGTCTCAGTAAGCGCACTCGACGAACGGGCTGGTGCTCGTTGCCGTCGGATAATTCGGGAAGACGCCGTGCTCGATGCCGCTGACGATCTGGCCCAGGGTCTGGCTGACCCGGTCGAGGACCTCGGCGGTCACCGGGTAGCCGACCCGCTTGAAGCTTTCCCGGTCAGAGACAAACCAGTAGTCGCCTCTCACCGGAGCTTCGGGCATGCCCTCAAAGAGGCGTCCGGCCAACGCATAGACGACCAGCTGGAGCTTCGTGCCTCTGGCGTCAGGTTCGGCCTCGGACAACCCGCCAAAGTGGCCCGAGCCGCCCGTCTTGTAGTCGATCACTTCGATCGAGCCGTCGTCGGCCATAGATGGGCCGGCCCACGACACCACGGGCCTCGTATCGGTCGCAGATCTCGCTCGCCAGCCTGGCCAGCAGCTCGCCATCGGCCTCCGACCACCCTTGGCCGGCGCCTGGCTGCTGGTCCGGAGACCGGGCCAGGACATGGACGACGAACTTCTCCAATATCTCGTGGACCAGCGACCCGCGATCGAGCGGAGAGATGGTCAGGCGGTCTTCGGGGTCCTCCACCGGCTCGACTTTCAGGACCTCGTGGAGGAAGTGAGCGAACGGGCAGGTAGACCAGCCCTCCAACCTGGTAGCGGACGTGACGAACTCGGCCGGTGAGGGCACCGCCAGGCCGGCCAGGTTGCCGTCGAAGCGGGTGAACCGGTCGCTCGCCCGGGCGGCCACAACATCGGCCCCGGCCGACAGGGCCCGGTCGCCGAGGCTGTCCAGCNNCCAGCCCGGCTGGTGCCCCAGCCGGTGGGCTAGAAGAGACCTGAGCCTGTACTCCTGGCCGGTCGAAGGCGAGTCGCCCCGGCGTAGCCCGGCGTCGTAGGAGGCGATGTGCTCCAACCAGTTGTAGCGGGCACCGAACAGGGCGTTGCTCCATATGCGCTCGCCGGCCAGCGCGCCGGCGATGTCCAGGGCCCAGCGCGATGGGGCTCGCCCGCTGCTGCGGCGTAGGTCACCACGCGGGACCGTCAGCAGGTGGCGCGAGGCGCCGGCCAGGGAGGCAAGCAACTGGCGGTGCTGGCGGTCGACGGTGCCGGCCCGCAGCGTCAGCTCGCCGCCGGCAGCCTGGCGCTCGCCGTCGGGGAGCAGGGGACCGTCAGTGACCGGGGCCGGCAGGGAGCCCTCGGCCAGGCCGAGGACCACGACCAGGTCCAGGTCGAGGCCCACGCCCATGCTCAACGGGCCGCACATGACCCCTTCGCCCATCCGTCCCTGCCGGGCGGGGTCGGCCTCGAGAGCGAGCTCCAGGGCCCGGGCAAAGACGTCGAGCCCGGCCGGAGCATCCACCGGACCGAGCCGCGCCAGTCGGTCGAGGGAGCGCTCGACCCGCTCGGCCGCCTTCTGTTCGGCCAACGGCCAACGAGCACGCCAATGCTCCCCGCCGAGAAGGCTCCCGAGCAAGCCCCTCGCCCACTTCGCCCTTTCCGCCCAGGGCAACGCCGTCCTGGCGGCGGCGTCCCGGTCGTCGATCAGACTGAGCACGAACCTGCGCAAGTCCCGGGCCCGGCCGGCATCTTGGCGCGCCTTTTCCGCCTTCCACCCCGGCGCGTCGGGATCGGTCTCGGCCAGGTCGGCCTCCGCCTGGCAATCCTGGGCATAGGTGGTGAGCAGCCTGTCCCAATGGTCTTTACCGGCGACAACACCCGCCTCCCGGGAAACCCTTTCCCAGGCCGTGACCGGGACCGAGTGGCCCTGGTCGCGCAACGGGGCGCCGGCCAACCAGGCAAAGACGTCCTCCCGCCGGAAATTTGCTTGTGGGAGGTTGAGCGGCCCGAGCAGGCTACGGCCGGCCACCCGCGCCGTGAGGGGCACCACCGCAGCACCGTTATGGGCGATACCGGCGGCCGAAAGCTGTTCGTGGACAAGACGGGCGTAAGGCTCGGCGCCGGGGTAGACGATGGCCAAACGCTCGAGTGGTGTGCCTGTCCTGACGGAGTCGGTCGCGGCCCGCACCGCCACACGCACCTCCTCGTCGGCATCGGAGGTGGTGACGATCCTAGACCGGCCGGCGGAGATGGGGCCCAAAGGGTCGAGGCCCGCCGGCGGTGACGGTGCCCCGTCCTCAATGTCGAGCCGAGCTACGCAACGGACGACCTCCGCGTCCGCCCTCGCGTCTCCCGTCATCCCCGCCAGTACGAGGACGTCAGAGTGCCTCGCCACCGCGTTGACCAGCGAGGCCCCGTGGCCCGTCAGGCGCTCGGGCAGGTACACGACCACCGGGCCGAGGGCCCGCCTGGCCGCCTCGTCCGCGCCCAGCACGGCGATAGCAGCATCTATGAGGTCCTCCTCGTCGTACCACGCGGGGGCCAGGACGGCTCTGGCCGCCCGGCAAAGGCGGACCACGTCCGCGGCCCGGGCGCTCGGCCCAGCCAGTTGGTCAAGCGCCTGGGGCGAGCAGTCCCGCAATTCCTTGTACGCAGCCACCGGCGCCATCTCGGTGGCCGGGTGACCGGCGACCTGTGCGAACACCCCGGCGTCGACGGCCAGTGCCCGCCGCAACCCCGCCCCCAGCACCAGCGTCGACACCGGGCGTCGAGCGTGGCCGGCCAGGCGAGCCGACCCGAGGAACTCGGCCATCCGGTAGATAGTCACGAAGGAAACTGCCGCCACCCCGCTCCCCCGCCCACAAAGCGGCCCCACCTCTCCCGATGCGAGGAACCGCCTCGCCGCCACCCAACCTGGTTCGAAGGGACGACGACACTCACCAGCGCCAGGGCGTCGTCTCCTTTGGCCCTGTGTATGGCGTGGCTCAAAGCCTGCGCTGCCGGCCGCCCGACCGGCCGGGCTCAAGTCCTGAACCCCACGTTCGCGTCACTATATTCGCCGCCCCCAGGCGTACCCTGATCGAGGTCCACGGGCAGTGCTCCGGACGGCCTGGCTCACGTTTGCGCCGTTCCATCGGTTCCTCTAGGGTCACCGTTGCTTATGAGATCATGGCAACTTCCGACCGTCGCGGCCGCCCCTAGTACCCGTGTAGGGTCGACCGGGATCCCAGTCCGTTGACGAAGGCACCTTGTAAGTCGCCAATGGCAAACTAACTGAGGCACCCGTCCTGTTGGACAGGTAAGCGGCTTCCACGACCTCCAACGCCTGTAATGAAGATTCGGGTACCTCGTAGTCCAAGGCACCTCCCTCGACCATGTCCGCGAGGTGCTCCAGATGTCGGCGATGACCGGTGACTTCCGAAGGTTCCACAGAGATTACCCGGTCGCCTCCCCTGGGGCTCACCAATCTATATTCGTCCTGCCAGGCGCAGTACTCGATATATCCCTGCTCGCCCACGATCCTCATCAGACAGGCGGTGTTGTCCCGCGCTATCGGGACGTAGTCCCCGGTGTTCAAGACAAGGCGCGTACCGTTAGTGCACGTCACCAACGTAATTGCCTCGGTCTCCACCTGCAGGCCGTCCCGGTACGTACGCGTCTGGGAGTCACAAGCCGTCAACACCCTGTCGACCTGCTGCGGAAGAGCAAGCATGATGAAGTACTGGATCCAGTGGATACCTGCGTTGATTATGTCCCACCCCGTACATTCCATCTCGACTACCCGCAGAGCCCCGATCGCCCCGTTGCGTACTTCGTTGAGGACAGCCAGCGGAGCGTCACGCGCCATCAAGCCGTGGGGCGTAACAAGCGGCAGCTGGTGCGCGCGGGCGGTCGCCAGGATCTCGGCCCCCGCCGCCGTCGAGTCACCCAGCNNGCCCGACGACCCGCTCGGGATCGGCCTCTTTGTGGGCCAGCAACGCCGGCTCTTGCGGGGGAATACTGGCCCGGTCCAACGCCGTCAACTGGGGCGGGAGCGCCCCCACGTGGTACGGGTGCACACCGTCCCCGCTGGCCAAGCATGGGACTTCGACGCACGACCCCGCAGGGAGGTTGGTAATAAGGCCCTCGTTGGCTACGTTGGCGTTCACCTCGACGGGGGCACCGGTCTTCAGCGCGTTGATGATGCGGGACCGCTCCTCGGCAACAACGCCCGGCTTGAGCACAGCCTGCTGCAGCGTCGGGTACAGGTCCTTGCCCCCATGTCGCAACGTCAGGTACCAGGCTTGGTGATTGATGCCGGCCGCCCAGTACACGAGCTCGTCCTTTGGCACTCCACACCATCGGGCCAGCGTCGCCGCGGCGCCCTGCACGCTATTCAAAGCCCTACGGTCCGGACCGGGGACTCGCACGCCCTCCAGGTCAATATGGACATTGGATTTCCGCTCCTTCTCGCCGTGTCGTCGCCCGCCCCTTCCTCTGGGCCACTGTCACCCTTCCGCCGGGCACTCCCCCCCTTCTCCCGAGGCCTTGCGGAAACCCTCAGTCAGACCTTATCCATCCATACCGGGGCGCACTGCCGTACCGCAAGAAAAAGCGCTGCTCGGGGCCCGAGCATGAAGTGGCCGGGAGCGGTCAGGCTCCCGGCCACTTCGATGCGCCAGACGATAGTTAGTTGACGACGACGCCTGCAGGCGTGGCGCCGGTGGGCAGAGACGTCGGGGAGCCGGGCAGCTCGGTTAGGTTGCCGCCGTTGACGGCGAAAGCACCGACGGCGCCGATCCGGCTCTCGTCCACGTACAGCGTGCGGCCATCGGGGCTCAAGCGGGCATCAACCGCGCCGACACCGCCGCTGTCGCCGACCGGCGTGCTGCCAACCAGGGTCAAAGTCCCGTTGGGGGCGATCCAATAGCGGGAGATATCGCCCGACCCGGTGTTCACCGTGAAAAGGAACTGGCCGTCGTGGGTGATCTCGACCCAGCACGGCGCGGTCTGGCCGTCGACGAACGGAGAACCCGTGATGGACGACAGCGCCCCGTCCCAGGCCACGTCAAAAGCTGAAACCGTGCCGAGACCACTCCCATTGTGTGCGTTGGAGACGAACAGCTGGAACGGGTCGGTCGGCCTGAACTCACTACCGAAAGGCCCCAGGCCCTGAGCGGTGAGGGGGGACCCAGGAGCGCTGACCAAGAGCCCGTTGCCTTTTACAAAGAAGCTTTCGATCTGGGAGGTGCCGGTCAGGTTGCCGACCAGTGCCGTGCCAATCGAGTTGAACAGCACGTCGTCGGGCTCCGAGCCGTTGGCCAGGGCTACCGTCGAGCCTGCGAGGGGCTGGAGCTGCCCCCAGGGGGCGAGCGTGAACCCGGTGAGGTTCGGGCCGACGGCGCCGGAGTTGGCGACGTACACCAGGTCCCCGTGCACGGCGATGCTGACGGGCGTGGGGCCGTCGGAAGAGACGACCCCGCCGGGGACGAGCTGGGGGCTACCGTCCCACAAGATCCGCAGTACTGAGATCTGGCTACTGCCTGCATCTACAGCGAGCAGGTAGCGGCCGTCGCTGCTGAGCTGGAGCGCTCCCTGGGAAGCCAGGCCGGAACCCGTCCCGGCGCCCCCGGCTGGGAACGGCGAACCCGGCATTGGTGAGAGGGACCCGTCGGCGTGGCGGTAAAACGCCCCGATAGTGTTGGCCCCCACAGTGTTGTCGTCGAGATAGACGTGCCCGACCACGGGCGAGACGTTGGTCGGGAAGTTCCCGGTGACGCCATTTGCATTGGCAGAGCCGATGACGAGGAAGCTGAGGCTACCAGCAGTGGCGAGTGTGGCGACGCCGAGCGCAAGGCGCGCAGCGTTATAGGTGTGCTTTCGCATCGTGTTCGTGACCTCCCTAGGTTCTGAGGGGGAAGAGTTGTCCAACCCCGACCTAATGGAGACTCCGGGTAAGGCAAAGTGATTGCACCAGGCGGTGTCGAGACCACCCTTGCCCATGCGACCAACGCCGCATGGGCTCGAGTGGCAACATTGGCGCGTGCGTGCACCCGAAAGAGCTCCCGCGTGGCTTGAAGTCTTCAGCGCCGAGGAACGGCCTCAATCGTGGGAACTTGCTCAGACCGAGGGCACCTTTCCCGACGTATGGCCGGAGTACAACCACCATGGGGACAACGCCGGGGCCTACTTCGGGGAGCTCTACCCGCGCTTTGCCCGCTACCAGGCGCTCTTCGTCGATGGCCGCTCGGGCGCCCTCGCCGCTCGCGCCCGTACGGTACCCTTCGAGTGGGACGGCACCCTGGACGACCTACCTCATGGCATCGACGCCGTCGGGATGCGTGCTATCTCGCCGGTCGGCGCGCCCACCGCCCTGTCTGCCCTGGCCGCCGAGGTCGCCCCCTCTTACCGGGGGCTTGGCCTCAGCGGTGTTGTACTGCAGGTAATGGCTGCCATCGCCGCCTCCACCGGGTTGTCTCCTCTGGTCGCACCCGTACGGCCGAGTTGGAAAGACCGCTACCCCCTTGTACCCATCGAGCGCTACGCCGCTTGGGTGAGACAAGACGGGCTACCCTTCGACCCCTGGCTGCGGGTGCACGCCCGTCTGGGCGGGAGGGTGCTCCGTTGTGAGCCGCGCTCGATGCAGGTAACCGCCTCGGTGAGAGACTGGGAGGCCTGGACCGGCATGACATTCCCCGAGGACGGCGATTACGTCTTCCCCGGGGGCCTCGCACTGTTGAACATTTCGGGCGGGTCCGGGTCCTACTGGGAGCCCAACGTATGGGTGCAACACGACATCTAGCAAGCCGGTTTGCGACCAAGGCAGGCTTCGCCCTGCGGGTCTTTTCGCGATCTTCGCAAATGGCCTTCGGTGCAGCTCGATGGAGTGGTCAACATGGCCCCACCAAAAAGGACCGGCGTCACACTATTGGGGCGGATTGTCAGCGGCTGGGAGCGAGGGCCGCGCCATCGGCTTGTGATCGAACGCGTAAGAAAGTCTCACGGGCCACAGCCATCGATGATCTGGCCACGATGTTCGACAACATGAAGCCGACCAACCTCAAGGCCATTGCGTGGCGCGGCCTCTCGGGTCAGAGCACCGGGCCTACGTTTTTGCGCTTACGTGGGGGGGGATGTGGGCTGGCGCAAAGAGCGCCTCGACGGCGGACGCTGAGACCGGACCGGAGTAATAGAAGCCTTGGCCGTATTCGCATTGCTGGCGCTGCAGCTCTTCTAGCTGCGTGTTCTCCTCGATGCCCTCGGCTAGGGTGTCCAGCCCGAGCGTCTTGCCAAGCTGCACGAGTGTGTGGATCAATGAGCGTGCCTCTGGGGAGCGAGCCATGGCGCCGACAAATGAGCGGTCGATCTTCAAGACGTCAACAGGGAAACGCCGCAGGTACGCCATGGACGAGTACCCGGTACCGAAATCGTCGATGGCCAGCTTGACCCCAAGGTCCCTCGGCGCCTGCAGGCGTTGGATCGTCGCGTCGGCATCTCGCATCAAGACGCTCTCGGTCAGCTCAAGCGTCAGCAGGCTAGGGTCGAGGCCACTGTCTGCCAGCGCGCCGGCTACATCGGCAGGAAAGTCGTCCCGTTCGAGCTGGCGACCGGAGACGTTCACCGACAGCTGGACGACCCGCCCGCTGCTCGACCAAGCCGCCGCTTGGCGGCAGCTCTCGGAAAGGACGAACCGGCCCAAGGGGATGATCATGCCGGAGTCCTCGGCTATGGGGATGAACCGGTCAGGGCCGATCACACCGCGCCTTGGGTGGCGCCAGCGCACGAGAGCCTCGACCCCGGTCATGGCAAGGCTAGCCAAGTCGAAGGTGGGTTGGTACAAAACGAACAGCTGCCCGCCGGCAACGGCCTCGCGCAGGTCCATCTCCAGCGCCAGGCGCTCCTGCACGGCCACTTGCATTTCCGGCCGGAAGATCACGTAGCGACCTTTGCCGGCCTGTTTGGCCTGGTAGAGCGCTACGTCGGCGTCGCGCAGGAGCTCATCCGCGTCCGGGCGGGCGCCAACGGCCACCCCGATACTGGCGTGGACAGACAGCGGTACATCTGGCATGGTGCTGAGCCGGAACGGTTCGCTAAGCACTTCGAGCACGCTCTGGGCCACGATGTCGGGGCTGGCGTCGAGCGAGTTCCCTTGCACCAGGACGACGAACTCGTCGCCACCCAAGCGCCCGACGCTGTCGCTTGGCCGGACGATCGCCGCCAAGCGCTCTCCTACCGCCTTTAACAGGTCATCGCCATGATGGTGCCCGAAGCTGTCATTAATCTCTTTGAAGTTGTCGAGGTCGATGAACAAGACCCCGAACGCCAGTGGCTCGCGATGGGTACGAGCCAGCATCTGTCCGACCCGGTCCACAATGAGGGCCCGGTTGGGGAGCCCGGTCAGCCCGTCGTGCAGCGCCTGGTGGCGAAGCTCCTTTGTGCGCTCGTCCACCAGGGTCAAGGCACGTTGGCGAGAGCGCGCCAGCAAGCGCACGACCAGGAACAACAGGACAGCGATGCCCAAGACCAGGAACCCAACGACGAGTGCCTCGCCCAGCGCGCCCGACGCCAGGCCACCGACGACGGTGATGGACCACTGCCCGTTCGTGCCGGCAGCGTCAGTGACCGAATAAACGCCCCCGCCGGGCCGGGGCCCCGCCGAGGCCAACGTTAGGGTCGCCCGGTGAAAGGGCATATAGGCCAACCGGATGCCGAAGTCCCGCACATTGCCAAGCACCGATCGGAGGGTCCCGGGCCGCTAAAAGTACCGAGCACCCAGCCGATGACATCGGCCCGCCGCGCTGCGGTCCCTGCCGGCACGATACCGTCCTTATAGACGGGTGCGAGAACGAAGAAAACGCCCGCGTAACCGACGATCGGAGGAGCGACGGATAGCTCAGCACTGTCGGTCGCTGCTCCAAGGGCAACCGGGAAGGGGCTGGCCGGCCCCAGGTCGGCACAGAAGTCAAAAGTGGCGATCATGTCCTGTTGTGCTACCCGGCCGGTTTGGACACCGTCGCGCGTGAGGCAGTATTGAGCGCGACTGCCGGGTGGGAAGGGCACGTAGAGTGCTGGCGCCGGGACGGGTACACCTCTTGGGGGGTCTTCGGCCAGGTTGCGGGCAAAGTTACGAAGCCCAGCCCGGGGCACTCGCTCAATGAAGGAGAACCCGAGCCCGCCCGGGTAGCGTTCTGCGATATCGGCTGCTTGCAGCGAAGTCCGGTACTGGGCGTTGGTTAGGCCAGGGAAGGCCTCGAACATCCCCTCTTGGGAGACTACGAAGTCGTCGTCGCGCCGGATGGTGGTGGCCAAGGCAGACGAGATTGACGCCGCACTGTCACGGAACGAAGTCACCGCTCGCGTGTTCGCCGCCGCGTAGGTCGAACTGGCCAGAACGGAGGCGGCCGCTACCCCAAGCACAAGTAGCACCCATGTCGCCTGCAGAGCATGGCGGGAAGGGCCCTTAGGAACGCGACCAGTGCCGCGCGTGGCCCGGGCCGCGCGGTCCTGCTGCGCTCGAAAGCGAACCCGCACCGGCAACAGTCGAACTTGCTTTATAAACCATTTAAACGTCAACCCGGCCCCCCTGCTTGAGGGCTCCTAGATCTCGCAGCGGTCTGCAGCCGAGATCCCGCGCCTCTCGGTGAAGTGGCCCACGCCCCTGCGTTCTCGGGTCGACCCCTGGGCCGAGAGCGACGTAAAAAGAAACTGGCCCCGTCAATGCCTCTGTGGCCGACAACCTGATCCTGGGGCCCCCTGCCAGGTAAAAGGTACAGGTAAAGTTCGCTCGCCCGAGCGTCCGATCGCCCCCATGGCCGAAGTCACCAAGGCGGTAGAGCTCATGCCGGCTTGAGCACAACTTCCACAGGAACCTGGCAGAGCCGGACCGGACTTTCGCTAGGCTCGACCTCATAGGGAGGAACGATCTGGAGGACCGTATCCGGGCCATATGTCTGGCATTTCCGGGAGTGACGGAGCGTCCAAGTCATGGATTTCCAGGCTTCTTCGCGGGCAAGCAGTTCGCGATGTTGTGGCCCAGCGGTCACCACGACCACGATTTCCCACACATGTGGTGCGCCGCCCTACCAGGAGCCCAAGACGAGCTCGTCACGACAGAACCCGACCGGTTCTTCCGACCACCGTACGTGGGAGGGCGCGGCTGGATCGGGATCCGACTGGACGGTAGCGTGGACTGGCGCGAGCTGACCGCGGTCTGCGAGGACGCTTTCCGAGCCGTCGCAACCAAAAAGCTGGTCGCCGAACTAGACCGGGCGCATGGCTGACCCGGTTCGCTAATGACGTGCCGGAGCGAGCCGCATCGGCGTCCGAGATGTGGCAGTTGCGAGAACCGTAGCTCGTTATCGCCGCCCGTGGCCGGGGCTGGCTGGTCTCGTCGCCACAGATCAGGGCCTTCTGGGTGCCGGGACACGACTGACGACGGTCAGCTGAACGCCATGGCGGCTTCAAGCCAGCGCCGTTGTTCGGGAGTGTTGCCGGCGACGTCCGTGCCAGTGGAACCGCCCGGGGCCCGTGCCTTCAGGTGCCCGAACTGACGCGGACGGGCGTGATGAGCGCGGCGATGGTCAGCCAAGCAGATGTTGGCGATGACCGAGCCGACCAACCTGCCCACGGCGAGCTCGGGCGAGCGGCGCCGACCAGCCAGGGCGGGAGGGCTAAGCCCGGGCTACCCGGCCTCTGGTCGTGGTGGGAGGGGTGCCTGAGGCCTAGACGAGCAGTCGCGTGCCCTCAACCGGAAGGGGCTTGTCTTCGCCGCGTAAACGGTCCCGCAACCGGCCGACCTGGTCGGCCGGCACCAGCATGCTAAGGGTGTCGCCCGGGGCGATCTCGGTCGACCCCGTGGCGTGGCTCAGGGCACCGTTGTGCTGCACCGTGACCACCACGCAGCCGGGGGGCAAGCCGGCGTCGCGGACCTGGTGGCCAGCCACTGGCGAGCCGCGCCCGACCCGTTCTTCTACCGCGAGGGCGTGAGAGGTCACGTTGCAGACGTAGCCAGTGTGGGCGTCAAGCGCCCGGTGGTAACCGCCCAAGAGGGCCTCGGCGGAAAGGACCGCCACCAACCGGCGGTCCTCGCTAGTCACCGGCACCCAGGCCCCGCCGGCTTGGACCAGTGCCTCCAGGCCGACATCGAGGCTGGCCGAGGCAGCCACGGTCGCCGTCGTGGTGTCCATGGCGTCCCCGGTCCGGGCGCCGGGGCCCGAAGAAGCGACCTTTTCGAGGCGCTCGATCCTGACGGTACCGACGTAGCTCCCGCGGGCGTCCACCACCGCAGCGTCTGCGAGCCCGGCGTCGGCCAGGGCCTGGAGGGCTCCTGAGGCGAGGTCCCCGTCCTGCAAGGTCACATCGGGCGGCCGGGCGACGTCGGAGACCTTGAGCGTGGCCAGCAGCGGCAACCCGAAGCGCAGGCGGCTGGCGGGGGAATCGTCCCTGGTGCGCAGCTGGGAGCGGTAGATGCTGTCATCGCTGCGCCCGACTATGAACCAGGCAATGCTGACCGCCACCATCGCCGGGGCGAGCAGGCCGATGCTGCCGGTCATCTCGGCCACCATCAGCATCACGGCCGCCGGGCCCTCAGCCTGGGGCAAAGATGCGGATCGAGCGATCGTGAGGTACCAGTAGCCACCCGCTAGATCAAGCTCGGCAACAACCAGGACGAAGGCAGCCCATCCGTAAACGCAGTACCAGAGGCACACAGCGCCCGCAGCGGCGGCCGCGACACTGCCACCGCCTATGCGAATCGCCCCGAAGGAGGGGAGGGCGGGGAGACGAGACGGATGTGGCACCTAGGCGAAGTCGTCAAGCTCTACTCCTGCGCAACCTCTCGGCCAGCACGTCAGGATGGTACAGAGCGGACGGCGCACGGGCGGGGTCTACGAGCTGACCAATGAGGGGCCGGACCTCACGCGAGTGGCTGACCGCAACGGTGCCCATGCCGGCCCGAAGAGGGTTCCGCCAACTTGATCTCAGCGAGCCAGAGCTGGTCTTGTGACCATCGACGGCGAACAGGGATTTTGGTCGATCCCTGACATCGGCCCGCGTCGTTGGGGTAGTGCCAATACCGCCAACACCAGGGGTCTCTTCACCCCAAGCGCTCGCAACCCTACTTGCTTCGGCGGAAGCGTTAGTCGCCGTCGGTAGGCAAGCTTGAGGCGCGCCTCGCGCACCAAGCCGGGCTCGGCCGCCCGATCTGGTGAGGTCCGCTAACTCAGCGCTACCTCAGGGGCTGCAGATGGCGCCGATCTTGGTGACTATCGCCACCTGGGCAGCCTCGAGGCCGCTACAAAGGAACTGCGGCGGGCCGCCCTCGGCGTGAGTTATGTCGGCCCCGTACACGGTGGCGTGGGGCTCCGCGATGATGCCGATGAGGTAGTACATCCCCTCGGTGGGCACCGCCATCCGGCAACCAAAGGCGGCGTCGGCATCCCACCCGGCCAGGTCCGGGTCGGCAAACGCCTTGGCCGACAGCGCCGGGCAGGTCACAACGGCGCCAGGGAACCAGGGCGGGATGACGCCAGGATGGGAGTTGAGCACGCCGTCGGGGGAGACCTGGATTGTCCCGATGCGGGCTTCGAACTGCAAGGTAGCCACAAAGGCGGCCGGCGTGGCCGACGGGGCATTGACGTCATAGAGGCCATCGGTGGAGAAGAAGGCATTGAGGGCAAGGAAATCAGCTACTGCGACGGGTTGGTCCTGGAGCGGTGTGTTGACGACAAAGGGCAGGTGGGCCAGTTGCAATAGGTCGCTGGCCGCGCGCCGGTAAGCGGCCGCGTCAACCACGCCGGCGGTGAGGGCGTTGGTCAGGTCCTTGGCCGCGCTGACCCAAAAGGGGCCGTACTTGGTGGGGTCGGCCTGGGCGCCGAACTGCCACTGAAGCTTTGCCATTCCCAACTCGGACTGTTTGGGAACGGGGGGCAGCGGCGGGGTGCAGGTCCCGGCGGGCCAGTGCCACACGGCGAGCACGGCCGCCGGCAGGCTGACATGGTAGCGTGCGCACTCGGCGGCCGTCGTCAACGTCCCGTCTTGGACGGCCTGCCACGCGCCGTTGGCCGGGCGGTGAAAGATCAGGTAGCCGCCGTCGTCTTGGACCACGACCCCGGCCTCGTACGAACCCGGGCTCGGTACCAGGCTGGCGCCGGCCCAGTACGTCGAGGTCGTGACGTCCAGGGCGTAATAAGCGGTACCGGGCCCAAGCCCGGTGAAGTCCGAGGCGGCCAGCCCGTGGTAGGCCGCCCCGGCGGCGACGAGCTGGGCGCGCACCGCGCTCGTGAGGAGCAGGTTTTTCACTACCGTCCCGGAGGCCTCCGCCGGCGGGCTGGCAACCGCGAACGACACGACGGCGCCGGCGCATACGCCGACAATCGCTGAGGAAATACAGGCGGCCCATTTGCGGCCCATCCTCGTGACCCCTTTAGTTCTCATGAGGCGTTTGCGATCGGCACCGGGACCCCCCTATGGCTTTACGGCCGCAGAGTAGCACAGGGCCCCCACGGGAAAGCTCGCCGCGTCGGCTGGCCCGGGGCCTGGGTATGTCATGACCGCCAAACTGGTCGGCCGGCAAACTGGCCCGCCGGCCGCCCGGGTGCTCCGAAGTAGGCTCATCTCGTCAAGCTGGCGTTACTTACGCTAGCCGCCGGCACTGGCGACAGCTTCGGTTGGCAAGTAGTCGAGAACTAGGCGGTTGCCATGCCCGGGTCAGTCATCATTTCGGGTGCCCGAACACCTATAGGCAAGCTGTCGGGCGCCTTCGCGAGCCTCAGTGCGACCGACCTCGGCGCAGCCGCCATCGCGGCCGAGCTCGAAGGGCGGGGATCCGGCCCGACCAGGTCCACTATGTGTACATGGGCCAGATACTCCAGGCGGGCCAGGGCCAGCTGACCGCGCGTCAGGCGGCCGCAAAGGCGGGTATCCCGCTCACCACGCCGCCGATCGTGCTCAACAAGCTCTGCCTGCCGGGCATCAACGCCATCTACCTCGCGGACCAAATGACCGCGGCCGGCGACGCCGACATAGTCGTCGCGGGCGGGATGGAGTCCATGACCCGAGCCCCTTACCTGCTCCAGGATGCTCGTTCTGGGTACCGCTACGGGGACGGCGTGCTCGTGGACTCGATGCTGTTGGACACCTAGACTTGTTCGCTAGACCAAGCTTCGATGGGTTTGGCGACCGACCAGTACAACGAGGACCTCATCTCGCGCCAGCGACTACCGCACTTGACAAGGAGCTCAACGAGCTTGGCGTCTGCGCCACCTCCCTCACGCAAGACATCAGCAACGACGGCTATGACACCTTCCTAACCTACGTCTCAACGCTCACACCCGCCTTCGTTGGTGGCAGGTGATTCGGCGGCGACCTTTACAAGTCAGCGCTCCTCTTGCGATTACGCTGCGCGTCCCTAGTGTCCCGTCAGGTTGTTCCCTGAAGAAAGTGGCTGCGAAGGGAATTAACCCTTGCCCTCGGCGCGTTCTGCCATATAGAACCCTTGACAGAAGGAGCCCTGCATGGAACGCCTCGGCCGTCCCACCATCCATATCAGCTTGACCGACAAGGAGCGCGCGACGCTGCAGCGCTGGGCGCGGCGCCATTCGTCCGCCCAGGCACTGGCCTTGCGCTCCAGGATCGTGCTCGCTTCGGCAGAAGGCCGCACAGACCGGGAGGTCGCCGCTGAGCTGAGAGTCAACCCGGTCACGGTGTCCAAGTGGCGGCACCGCTTCGCCGCCGACCGCCTGGAAGGTCTGTGCGACGCCCCTCGCCCGGGTGCCGCTCGCACCATCGGCGACGACGTCATCGAGGCGGTCCTGGTCGACACGTTGGAGTCGGCCCCGCCCGACGCCACCCACTGGTCCACCCGGGGCTTGGCCAAAAAGCACGGTATCAGCCACGACACGGTGGCCGAGATCTGGAAGGCGTTCGGGCTCAAACCCTGGCGTCAAGACAGCTTCAAGGTCTCCCCCGACCCCGACCTGGTGGAGAAGGTCCGTGACCTGGTCGCCCTGTACATGAGCCCACCGGTGGCGGCGGCGGTGTTCGCCGTGGACGAGAAACCCCAGATCCAGGCTCTGGACCGGACGGCGCCCACCTTGCCTATGCTGCCCACGACCCCCCAGCGGGCAACTCATGACTATGAGCGCAACGGGACCTGCGACCTGTTCGCGGCGCTCGACATGGCGAGCGGCAAAGTCATAACCGACATCCGCTCAAAGCACACGAGCGAGGAGTTCGTAGCCTTTTTAGGCCTTATCGACCGCAACGTACCCAAGGACCTCGACGTTCACATCATTTTGGACAACCTATCGGCTCATAAGGCCCCCAAAGTGAAGAACTGGCTCCTGCGCCACCGCCGCTTCCACCTGCATTTCACGCCCACATACGGCTCGTGGACGAATATGGTCGAGCGGTGGTTTTCTGCTCTTACAACCAAAAAGCTGAAGCGATCAGCCCATCGCAGCGTGAAAGAACTCGCCGCCGACATCAAGGCGTGGGCGGCCGTCTGGAACGAGGACCCCAAGCCTTTCGTCTGGCACAAGACCGCCGAGCAGATACTTGAACGCCTGGCCGGTTACTGTGCAGCGATCAACCAGGGAAACTGAGCGCTTCCACCTGACAGGACACTAGCTGGGCTTCGGGCGCCGAGGTAGTTGACGGCCCCACCCGCCGGCCAGCGACGCCCGGGACCGTCACAGTTAGGCGGGGGTTCCTCCCGGGCGATGAGCTGGTGCTCGAGCTACCCGTACGTGCCCGCTTTACTATCCCGGCGGCGCAGATTGATGCCATTCGTGGCTGCGTCGCAGTGGAGCGAGGACCGGAGGTGTACTGCATGGAATCTACGGATCTCCAGGAGCCTGCTGCATTTGACCAATTGTATGTTGACCCAACGATTGCACCCAGAGAACAGTCGGCAACTCCCCTACTGACGGGAAGCAAGTCGATTCTGTCGGCCCCGCCATGGCCCTACCATACGTTGGAGAACCTCAAGGCAGAGCCGCTCGAGGCGGGGCCCCAGGACATCCCGCTGATCCCCTACCATACCTGGGGAAACAGAGGGCCTTCGTCGATGCGCATCTGGATCCCTACCGTCGAACGACTACGCGCCGCCGACACAGCTGGTTAGACGGGCTTCGTGGTGTCTCAAGGGCTTTTCGGTCACCGAACTTCAATATACGAACCGGCGGTCAAAGCCGGTGCCACTGTGAGAGCCCAATTCCGAGCGGACCTGGGCGACTGAGCAAGGACGCTGGCGCCACTTGGTCCACACCGAGGAGGACGTCCGCCCAGGGTTCAGCCTTGGCGGGACGGCCGGGGCCGCTGGTAGGCCGGCTACGCTTGCGCCCGCCACCGGACTCAGCTCCAGAATTGCCTGGGCCGACGGTTCCCGCCGCTACACCCGTAGGTTCCTCCGAGACGAACGGCGAAAGAGGAACGATATGGCCGGTGACGCCGGGCCGCTGGCGAAGGAAGCGCTCCTGACGATGGTGAGGGACTGCGATATGCGGGTAGAAGGGCTGGTGGAGCTCCTGGTTGCCAAGGGTGTCATAACCGAGGCCGATTGGGACCAGGGTCCTTGAGGCGCGCTTTACCGGGCCGAGGAGCAAACCAGCGGCCTTCTAAGCAGCCCAGCTCGTTAGCCGGGAGGAGAGGGTTGCGCTCGACGACTTCTTCGGAGCGCCATAGACGGCGGCTCAAGTTTTAAGCCCAGTCTCCAAGTGCCCTGACCTGAAGATGTAGTCCGCCGTCCGGTCGGCGGCCTCCTGGTCGACGTGGGGCGGCACGTGCACGTAGAGGTCGGCGGTGGTGGCGACCGAGGAGTAGGGCAACAACCCCCTTAGTTCTGCAGGTGCCAAAGCCTGGCGGCGTTGTGTTGCCGCCGGCCTCCCCACTTTGTTCACTGCGGCCCTCGGCCTTGTCGTGACCGCTGCCCCAACATCGGCCGGGGCCGCGACGCTCTACGCCTACGCAGTCGGGGGTGGCGCCTCGCCCACCAGCTGCCCCGATACGGCCGCTACGTCGCAGCAGTGCACGCTGGCAGAGGCACTGTCCCTGGCCAAAGCCGGCGCCACCGTGGCGCTGGCCATCCCCGGCAGGACGGGCCGCTACGTCGGCAACTGGTCGGCGTCCATCTCGGCCACGTCGTCTTCGGCCCCCCTCACTATCAAGCCGGCGCCAGGCGCGAGCGGTCCCATCCTCGACGGCAACCTCGGCAAGCCGACTGGCTGCCAGACCAAGGTCTGTAACGGGCCGGTCCTCACCATCGGCTCGAAGGTGCACGTCGACATGTACGGCCTCACCGCCCAAAATACCGACAACACCAACCTCAGCGGTTTCGGCGGTGCCATCGACACCGACTTCCGGTCGGAAGACGCTCTCGTGCCGGCGACGATATTTGCTCAGCTCGCCTTCTCTACTGCTTGGCTACCGCGCGTTGCCATGGACAAGTACTTTCCCGGACCTTGGGGTATCAGCGTGGCGCGAAAGCCAACCTGACCCGCCATCGAGCACCGTGGGCTCATGTCCCAGAGGTGCCGTTCGGTGTGATTCTTGGATCGAAATCCGGCGGATTATCGGGTGCACACTATGTCGTGGGCCGTCCCCGACCTCGCCAATCACACGGAGGACAGGCAGGAATAAGACGAGCGCCGTCCGCGTCGCCGCGCACTGGGTCAGTCCGCCCTTAACCTTTATGCTGAGCCGTGAGTGTCCATGGCCGCCCGCCACCCACCGCTCGGCGCCCGGCTTTCGTGTAGGTTCACTCCCGTGGTTACAGCCGTGGCTTTCGTTACCGCGGCTCTCGTTACCGTGGCTTTCGTCACGCCCAGGCTGGCTGTGGCCGTGCTGAGCGAGGGCGGCCCGAGAAGGAGGTCGGAATGAGCGATGCCAGTGGCGTTCTTGCAGGCCGGGTCGCACTGGTGACGGGTGGCAGCGGCGGGATCGGAGCGGCGCTGTGCCGCAGGCTCGGGCTTTCGGGCGCCCGGGTCGCAGTTCATTTCCGGTCCGGGCGAGGGGCAGCCGAAGAGGTGGCCACGTCGGTACGAGCGGCCGGGGGGGAGGCGCAGATCTTCGCCGCCGACCTCGCCGACCCAGCGACTCCGGGCCGCTTGGTGGACGAAGTCCAGGCCACGTTAGGCCCCGTCGACGTGCTGGCGGCGAACGCCGGGTTCAGCCGGCGGGCGGGTTACGAAGAAGTCGACGCAGCTCTGTTCGACGAAACGCTGGCTGTCAACCTGCGTGCGCCCTTCCTCCTCGCCCAACGTACGCTGCCGCACATGCGAGCACAGCATTTCGGCCGGGTGCTCTTCACCTCTTCCATTGCCGCCATCACCGGTGGCATCGTCGGACCGCACTACGCCGCTTCCAAGGCGGGGCTTCACGGACTTACTCATTTCCTCGCCGCTCGTGTCGCCGCCGACGGCGTGACGGTAAACGCCATTGCTCCTGCTCTCGTGACAGGCACCGCGATGCTGCCCGGGGAACCAGCCGAGCTCACGCCCCTTGTTCCGGTCGGCCGCCTGGGCACGACGGAAGAAGTCGCCGATCTGGCAATGGCGATGCTGGTGAACGGTTACCTGACCAGCAAAGTGTTCGCGTTGGACGGGGGCATCGCTCCCCGCTGACCTCCGGCTGGCCGCAAGCTAAGGTCGAGCTATTTTGCGCGGCGGCGGCATCGGGGGCCTGACGTCCGCCTTGTGCCTGCGCC